>NZ_MUYZ01000027.1:0-41812 GCF_003013775.1 Micromonospora sp. MH33 | reverse complement strand
GCCCGCGCGGGCGCGGCGGCCAGCAGCTCGGCCGGGATCCGGACCCGGGCCACCAGGCCCTCGTGGCCGCCCCGCAGCCGCACCCGCACGCCGTGCCGGGCGCCCAGGTGGCTCACCACGAACAGGCCCATCCGCTCGGACGCGGCCACGTCGGCCGCCGGCGGCTCGGCCAGCACCGCGTTCGCCTCGGCCAGCGCGGCCGGGCTCATCCCCAGCCCCTGGTCGATGATCTCCACGTACGCGCCCGGGCCCTCGGCGCCGGCGACCACCCGCACCACCGTGTCCGGCCGGGAGAAGGCGGTGGCGTTCTCCAGCAGCTCGGCGAAAAGGTGCACCAGGTCACCCACCGCGTGCCCGACGACGTGCAGGTCGGACCGGGAGTCGTGACGCACCCGCTGGTACTGCTCGATCTCGGCACTGGCCGCCAGCAGCACCGCGCCGAGGCCGACCGGCCGGTTCCACCGCCGGCTGGACTCGGTGCCGGCGAGCACCAGCAGGCTCTCGTCGTTACGGCGCATGCGGGCGGCCAGGTGGTCGAGCTTGAACAGGTTCTCCAGCTGGTCCGGGTCGCTCTCCTCGCGTTCCAGCTCGTCGAGGAGTTCGAGCTGCCGCTCGACCAGCACCTGGCTGCGCCGGGCCAGGTTGACGAACATGGCGTTGACGTTGCGCCGCATCATCGCCTGCTCGACCGCCACGTCGACGGCGCTGCGGTGCACCGCCACGAACGCCTCGGCCAGCTCGCCGAGCTCGTCCTGCGAGTCGACCACCGCCGGCGGTACGTCGATCACGCCCACCGGGCGGTCGACCGCGCGCAGCCGGTCGAGGGTGTGCGGCAGCTCCACCTGCGCGATCCGCAGCGCCTGGCCGCGCAGCAGCCGCATCGAGCGGGCCACCGACCGGCCAACCAGCAGCGAGATCAGCACGGCCACCAGGAGCACGCCGACGATGCCGCCGACCACCAGCAGGGTGTCCCGCAGCTGCCGGGCGCTGGCGTCGTCGGCCTGGCGTACGGCGTCGTCGAGGACCTCGCCCTCGAGCTGGCGGAGCAGTTCCTGCCGCTGGTCGCTGGCCGCCCACCACTGCGTCGCGGGCAGCAGCGCCGGCTCGGCGGTCCCGCTGGGCAGGGTCTGCTCCTCCAGCCGGGCGGCCGAGACGAACGCCGGATCCACCGAGGTCTGGTCGTAGCGGCGGACCTGGTCGGCGGTCGCCGCCACCCGGAACGCGCCCAGCGCGGTGAGCTGCTGCGCCCGCAGGTCGGTCAGGGTGACCTGGTCGTCCACCTCGTACCGGCCGGATCGGGCGGCGGCGTAGAGCTCGGCGCGGATCCGCGAGGACAGCTCCTTGACCCGGGAGAGCTGCACGTACCGCAGCACCGCGTTGGTCAGCGCCCGCTGGTCGTCGCCCGGCGACGGCTCGGCGAGCAGGTCGAGCAGGGCCGCGATGGCCCGGTGGTAGTTGCTCAGCACGGTGTCGCTGGAGAGCACCGCCGGTGGCACGGCGGCGCGGATGTAGACGACCTGGTCGTACGCCTCCAACACCTCGGAATAGGCCACCCGCCAGGCGGCGTCGGCGTCGGCGAGGGGTTCGGCCGCGGCGCGCAGCTCGGTCATCGCCCGGTCGGAGGCGTCCTGCAGCGGCTTGAGCGCGGTGACCGCGGCGTCCCGGCCGGCGCTGCCCCCGGCCTTGCGCAGTGCGGCCAGCTCCCCGGCGGAGCGGTCCCGCTCCTGCTGGAGGCGGTCCACCGCGGTGCTGATCTGCCGGCCGATGCCGACCTGCTGGGCGAAGTCGCTCAACGCGGTGGTCTGCCCCACCAGCCCGCGGGTCTGCACGCCGGCGAGCACCAGGAACGCCACCGAGGGCAGCACCAGCACGGTGGCGAGCTTGGTGCGCATCCGCCAGTCCCGCAACCGGAAGCGCGAGCGCCGCCGGTGCGGCGCCACCCGGTCCTCGGACGTGCTCCGGCGCGACCGCGGCGCCGTTCCGCGAGCCGGGTCGGGACCTGCGCCCAATCTTTCCTCCTCGGTCCCCCTCGGCTCCACCGGTTCGGGGAGCGGAGTCCATCCAACCAGGCCGGCGGGCGGTGTCAAACGCTCAGCCAGCCGCACGACCAGGAAGGTCAGCGCGGTGGGCGGGAGCCTACGGTGTTCGGCGCGTTCCGGTCGTCCGTCCGGCCGATGCCGGCCACGTGCGCCGCCTCCGCGACCCGGCCGAGGGCCACCAGCGCGGCCCCGGTGGCCCCGATCTCCGGGTTGCGCTGGTAGTGCACCGCACGCGGGGCCAGCGCGTCGACGAACGCGGCCCGCCACCAGGCCGAGGCAGCCATCGCGCCGCCGCCCAGCACGACCTCGGCCGGCGCGCCCACGCCGGCCTCCACCAGGGCCAGGTCGTCGGCCACCAGCCGACACAGCTCGGTCATCAGCACGGCGAGGATGTCGACCGCGGTGGTGCCGAAGCTCAGGCCGCGCAGGTCCCCGGAGCCGGCCGGGGCGATCCCGGGCGGCCGGTCCCCGCCGAGGCGCGGGTTGGCGCGCAGGGTCAGCTTCGCGCCGGCCCGGGTCAGCGCGGCCTCCAGGTCGGCGCCGGGCGGCAGCCGCAGCTCGCGGGACGCCCAGGCGAACAGGTTCCCGCCGCTGGAGTACGCCGCCCCGGTGACCACGTGCTGGTGGTCGACCCGGTAGCGCCAGAGCTGCTCGGGCAGGGGCGGCAGCGGCGCCCCGGCCGGCACCGCCTGGATGAGGCGTACCGCGGCGGAGGTGCCGACGGTGACCGCGGCGCGGGAGGGGTCGACGCAGCCGGAGCCCACGTTGGACGCCGCGCCGTCGCCGACCGGGGCGGCCCAGCGGGCGTCGGCGAGCTGCGGCCAACGCTGGGCGTGCTCGACGCGGAGTCGGCCGCGCCACCGCTGCGGGGCCAGCGCCGGAAGCTCCTCGGGGCGTACGCCGGCCAGCTCGCACGCCTCGGGGTCCCATTCCAGCCGCCGCAGGTCGAGCAGCCCGGTGCCGGAGGCCATCGACACGGACATCGGCGCCTCGTCGAGCAGCACGCCGAGGACGTACTCGACCAGCCCGCCGAAGCGGGCGACCGGGCTGCCGCAGTGCGCCCGCAGCCAGGGCAGCCGCACGGTCCAGTAGCAGCGGTGCCACCAGGCGCCGGTGCGCTCGTGGAAGGCGTCCGGATCGGCCGGGCCGACGGCGCCGGCGGGGGCCTCCGGCCGGGTGTCCATCCAGGTGAGCACCGGGCCGAGCGGCGCGCCGTCGGCGCCCAGCGGCAGCACCGAGTGCCACTGCGCGGAGGTAGCCACCAGCTCCACGTCGCGCAGGTGCCCACCGGCGGCCAGCTCGTCCAGGCACTCCGCGAGGCAGGCCAGGTAGCGAGGGCCGTCCAGCGTGCCGCTGCCGTCGTCGCCGGTCGCCAGGTGCACCTTGCGGCGGGCCAGCGCGCCGGGGCGCGGGACGGCGTCCCCGTCCAGCACGAGCCCGCGCACCGAGGAGGTGCCCAGGTCAAGAGCGAGAATGTCCATCGCGGGTCAACCTACCCGCCGGGAGCGGCGGCGAAGCCAAGATCCGCCGGCCGGCACGGCGATCGGGTTCCCCGGCGCGGTCCGCTCGCGTACAGTGATCGCCATGCCCGCGCACCTGTCCTGCTGGTGGCCCGCCGACCCGGCGGCCCACTTCCGCGCGTAGCTTCCCCACGCGGCCGCCCGACGAGGCGGCCGCCGGTCTCTCCCCGGCACCCCGGGGCCGCCCCACCGGCGGCCTCCGGCCCACCGAGGAGACCCCATGACCCGCCCGCACGACCCGCTCGCCGCCGTCGCGGCCGGCCGCGACCCCGGCCCGTTCGCGCTCGTCCGCCGCGAGGGCGCCGACCACGTCGATTTGTTCGCCGGTCCGGTACGCACCGTCGACCGGCTCGCCGAGATTCCGCTGCCCGACGACGCCCCCGGACCGCGCACGCTGGCCCTGGTCCCCTACCGGCAGATCGCCGAGCGCGGCTTCGCCTGCGTGGACGACGGCCTCCCGCTGGAGTGCCTGCTGATCTCCGAGCACCGGCGGCTCCCGCTCGACGAGGTGCTGGCCGCCCTGCCCGACGCGCCGGTGGTGACCCGCGACGCCGCCTTCGACGTCTCCGACGCCGGGTACGCGGACACCGTCGGCCGGGTGCTGACCGACGAGATCGGCCGGGGCGAGGGCGCCAACTTCGTCATCCACCGCACCCTGCGGGCCACCGTGCAGGGCCCGCCGCTGGTGGCCGCCCTGGCCGCGCTGCGCCGGCTGCTGCTGCGCGAGCGGGGCGCGTACTGGACGTTCGTGGTGCACACCGGCACCCGGATCCTGGTCGGGGCGAGCCCGGAACGGCACGTCAGCGTGGACGACGGCCTGGTCATGATGAACCCGATCAGCGGCACCTTCCGGCACACCGGCGCGGCGGCCGACCGGGAGGAACTGCTGCGCTTCCTCGACGACCCGAAGGAGGTCGAGGAGCTGTACATGGTGCTCGACGAGGAGCTGAAGATGATGGCCACCGTCGCCGAGCACGGCGGCCAGGTGGTCGGGCCGTACCTGAAGGAGATGGCGCACCTCGCGCACACCGAGTACCTGCTGGCCGGGCGGGGTTCGTTGGACGTCCGGGAGGTGCTGCGGGAGACCATGTTCGCGCCCACGGTCACCGGCAGCCCGATGGAGAACGCCTGCCGGGTGATCGCCCGCCACGAGCGGACCGGCCGGCGCTACTACGCCGGGGTGCTCGCCCTGCTCGGCCGCGACGAGCAGGGCCGGCAGACCCTCGACGCGCCGATCCTGATCCGCACCGCCGAGCTGTCCCCCGCCGGCGAGCTGCGGGTGCCGGTCGGAGCGACCCTGGTGCGGCACTCCACCGCCGCCGGCGAGGTGGCCGAGACGCACGCCAAGGCGGCCGGGGTGCTGGCCGCGCTCGGCCTCGGCCCGGACGCCCCGGCCCGCGACGCCGGGCCCGCGCTCCGGTACGCCGACGACCCCGAGGTGCGCGCCGCACTGGCGGCCCGCAACACCCCGTTGGCCCGGTTCTGGCTGGACCAGCGCGTCGCGGGGTCGTCCGCGCTGCCCGGGCTGGCCGGCCGAAGCGCGTTGATCGTGGACGGTGAGGACACCTTCACCGGGATGCTCGCCCACCAGCTCGGCGCGCTCGGCCTGGCGGTGACCCGGCGGGACTGGCACCGGGCCGGCCCGGTCGACGGGTTCGACCTCGTGGTGGCGGGCCCGGGCCCGGGCGACCCGAACGACCTCGCCGAGCCGAAGATGGCGAGCATGCGGGCCCTGCTGGCCGGGCTGCTCGCGGCGGGCCGCCCGACCCTGGCGGTCTGCCTCGGCCACCAGCTCCTCGCCGGGCTGCTCGGGCTGCCGCTGCACCGACGCGACGCGCCCTACCAGGGGCTGCCGAGGGACGTGCCGGTGTTCGGGGCGACCCGCCGGGTCGGCTTCTACTCCAGCTTCACCGCCCGGGCCGACGCGGACCGGGTCGCCACCGGGTACGGCCCGGTGGAGCTGTCCCGGGACCCGGCGGACGGGGCGGTGCACGCGCTGCGCGGGCCGGGCTTCGCCGGGGTGCAGTTCCACCCGGAGTCGGTGCTCAGCCGCGATGGCATGGCGGTCCTGGCGGACCTGCTCGGGCATCTGCTGGCCCATCCCGCGCTGACCGGGCATGGACCGGCCGATCGGGGGTAGGGCGAGAGGCGACCGGTGGTGGGACGAGCCGAGAGCTCTCATCCCACCACCGGTCGCCACGGGTCCAGGGTCAGCCGGCCATGCCCTTCTTGAGCGCCGCACCCATCTGCACGGCCCGCTTGGCGGTGAGCGCCGTGGCGGCGAGGGCCACGTGGTCCGGGGCGATCTCGCCGTTGTTGCTGGTGTGCGAGGCGCCGTACGGGTTTCCGGCGACGAACTGGCTGGGGTCGGTGTAGCCGGGGGTCACCACGATGCCGCCCCAGTGGTAGAAGACCGTGTACAGCGACAGCAGCGTGGCCTCCTGGCCGCCGTGAGAGGTGGCCGTCGAGGTGAAGCCGCTGTAGACCTTGTTGGCCAGCGCACCCTGGGCCCAGAGTGGGCCGGTGGTGTCGATGAACTGCTTGAGCTGGGCGGCGACCATGCCGTACCGGGTGGGCGAGCCCATGATCACCACATCGGCCCAGGAGAGGTCGTCCGGCTGCGCCTCCATCACGTCCTGGGTCTCCAGCCGGTGCGCCTGCCAGCCCGAGTTCGAGCGGATCGCCTCGTCCGGCGCCAGCTCACGTACCTTGCGCAGGCGTACCTCCGCGCCGGCCTCCCCGGCGGCCTCGACCGCCGCCTGCGCCATCTGGTAAGTGATGCCGGTCGCGCTGTAGTAGATCACCGCGACCTTGACCTGGCCATCCATCAGACGATTCCTCCTCGGTGTCGGGTCAGCTCCGGCGACTACCCGTTGCTTGCGACGTCAAACGTCGGGCGTGTACGTGGACCTGCTGGTGGTGCACCGTCGACTGAGCTGAGCCGATACCTTGCCGCCGCTCAAGATTTGCGCAAGTTCCGCTGGAAACCGCTTCCCCCGGGTCCGGGCGCCCGGGGATCCTGATGCCACCGGTGCCGGCGTACCGCCGCCCCGCACCGGGCACCTGAACGGGGGATCGCGCTCCGCCGGCAACGCGGCTGGCGTAGCGCGATCAGGGGCACCGGCCGGGCTCAGTGGTTGAGCTTGTCGCGCAGGTCGGTCACCCGCTTCTCCAGCCGGTTCACCGCCTGCTCGTTGTTGATGAAGGTGCTGATGCCGGCGGCGAGGGCCAACCCGAGCAGCACCGCCAGGGCGCTGAGCACCAGACCGCCGATCGCCACCCCGCGTCCGGTGACGCCGGGACGCCGGCTCATCCGCAGTCCGACGATGGCCAGGATGACCCCGATGATCCCCAGCAGCAGCCCGACCGAGGCCAGGATCGCGGTGAGCACGCTGAGCAGGGCCGCCACGCCGAACACCAGCGAGAAGGTCGCAGCCGCGCTGGTCTTCGCCCCGCTCGCCGATCCCATGGGCCGAGCGCCGCCTCGCATGGGTTCACTGGACGCTGTCATCACGTACACCTCGCATTCTTCGCATCGGACACCGGCGGCGCTTCCCCGCTCTGCCGGCGCTCATGCCTCGCAACCCGGGTCGTTTCCGGCACCGCTGCCACTCCTCCTCCTATTCGTCCCGGTTCCGGGGAATGCCGGGCGGGCCGCCCGGGGATCCGGGTGGTGACCCACGAGAGGAAGGACGAACCATGCGACTGACGGAGCAGCAGGTCCGCTCGCTGTACGGGCAGGACGTCCAGGACCGCTCGGGCGCGAAGATCGGCAGCGTGGGCCAGGTCTGGGCCGATCCCAACGGCGAGGCGACCTGGGTCAGCGTGAAGACCGGGGTGATGGGCCACCACGAGTCGATGGCTCCGCTCGATACGGCCCGGATGCAGCCGGACGGCCGACTCCAGGTGCCGTACGACAAGGCGACGGTGCGCAGCGCTCCCAGTGTGGAGACCGGCACCGACCAGCCGCTCAGCACCGACCAACTCACCCAGCTCTACCGGCACTACCAGCTCGGGGAGCAGGCCGGGCCGGCGCCGCAGCGGATGCCGGGCGCCCCTGAGGTGGTCCGCTCCGAGGAGCGGCTGCGGGTCGGCACCCAGAGCGAGCCGGCCGGCGCCGCACGGCTGAACAAGCGCGTGGTCACCGAGAACGTGGAGACCAAGGTGCCGGTCGAGCATGACGAGGTGACCGTCGTCCACGAGCCGATCAGCGAGGCCGACCGGGACGCCGTCCGGGCCGGCATCGGCGAGGAGCAGCGCGAGATGGAGCTGCGCGCCGAGCACCCGGTGGTCGCCAAGGACCAGGTCCCGGTCGAGCGGGTCCGGCTGAACAAGGACGAGGTCGTCGAGGAGCAGCCGGTCAACGCGCAGGTCCGTCGGGAGCTGGTGGACGCCGACGTGCCGGAGCGGGCACGCCGCAACCGCTGACGCGACGGCATCCCGGGCGGGTGGGCCACGGCCCACCCGCCCGGTCGTCCGTCCCGCCGGGAACGTCGCACCGCCGACCTATGCTGACCGTCCACGTCGATGGGAAGGCCACCTCGTGACCGTACGTCTCACCGGCGCCGAGGCGCTGGCGCTGCGGATGACCAGCCTGCTGCTGCGCCCGCACCCGACCGCGCGCCCGGAGAGCGTGGCCGAGGTGGTCGAGTGGTTCGGCGCCATGCAGGCCCAGGACGCGGCGAGCGGCCTCTGGTCGCTCGGCGTACGCCTGCCCGGCCGGACCCAGGACGACGTGCGCGCGGCGCTGGAGCGGCGGGAGGCGCTGCGCACCTGGCCGATGCGGGGCACGGTGCACCTCGTGCCACCCCGGGACGCGCGGTGGATGCTGGCGGTGACCGGCGTGCGGGTGCTGGCCAGCGCGGCCACCCGGCGGGCCCAGCTCGGCCTGAGCGAGGCCGACGCGGACCGCGCCGCCGACGTGCTGGGCGAGGCCCTCGCGGGTGGGGGCCGGCTCACCCGGGCCGAGTGCCTGGCCACGCTGCGCGCCGCCGGCCTGGCCACCACCGGCCAGTGCGGCTACCACCTGCTCTGGTACGCCAGCCAACGCGGCGTCACCTGCATCGCCCCGCACGTGGGCACCGAGCAGACCTTCGCGCTGCTGGACGAGTGGGCGCCGGATCCGCGCCGCCCCGAGCGCGACGAGGCGCTGGGCGTGCTGGCCCACCGGTACGTCCGCGGCCACGGCCCGGTGACCCGGCACGAGCTGGCCCGGTGGACCGGGCTCACCGTCACCGACGCCACCCGGGGCATCGCGGCGGCCGGCGAGGCGCTCGCCCCGGTCGAGGTGGACGGGGTGCCGGCGGTGGTCGACGCCGCCCTGCTCGACGCGCCGCGGGCGCCGGTCGACGCCGTGCACACCCTGCCCGGCTTCGACGAGTACCTGCTGGGCTACCGCGACCGCACGCTGATGCTCGACCCCGCGCACGCGAACGCCGTCGTCCCCGGCAACAACGGGATCTTCCAGGCCACGGTGGTGCGCGGTGGCCGGGTGGTCGGCACCTGGAAGCGGACCGTGGGCAAGCGGGCGGTCACCGTGACCGTGCAACCGCTGGCGCCCTTCGACGCCGCGCTGCGGGCCGGCGTCGAGTCGACCCTCGCCGGCTACGCCGACTTCCTCGGGCTGCCACTGCGGCTGACCTGGTGACCCGCGGCCGGGCCGGCGGGCGGCGCCCACCGGCCCGGGCCCGGTGCCGTTCAGTCGGCCAGCGCGCCCGACGCCCGCCCCTCGTGCAGCGTGAGGTTCCGTCCGGTGGACGGGTCGAAGAGGTGGATCTTCTCCAGGTTGAACCAAACCCGCCGCGGCTCGCCCTCGCGCACCGGCGACTCCGCCGACAGCCGGGTGACCAGGCTCGACCCGGTCCCGGTGAAGTCGGCGGCGCCCGCGTCGGCGGCCAGTTCCTCCAGCTCGGCGGCGCTGGCCCGCTCCCCCTCGACCGTGAAGTAGACGTACTTGTCGGAGCCCATCGACTCGACGATGTCGACCGGCGCGTCGAACTCCAGGCCCCGGCGGCGGGTCTCGTCGTCGATCAGCGCGGCGTCCTCGAAGTGCTCCGGACGGATGCCGAGGATCAGCTCGCGCGGGGCGTCGCTGCCGTCGAGCTGCCGGCGTACCCGGTGCCCGATCGGCACGTCCCCCAGCGCCGTACGCAGGTGACCGTCCTCGACGGCGGCGTGCAGGAAGTTCATCGACGGGGAGCCGATGAAGCCGGCGACGAAGAGGTTGCGCGGGTGGTCGTAGAGCTCCTGCGGGGGGCCGACCTGCTGCACCGCGCCGCCCCGCATGATCACCACGCGGTCGCCGAGGGTCATCGCCTCGGTCTGGTCGTGGGTCACGTAGACGGTGGTGGTGCCGAGCTGCTTCTGCAGCCGGGACACGACGGTGCGCATCTGCACCCGCAGCTTCGCGTCCAGGTTGGACAGCGGCTCGTCCATGAGGAACGCCTTGGGCTGGCGGACGATCGCCCGGCCCATGGCCACCCGCTGCCGCTGCCCGCCGGAGAGGTTGGCCGGCTTGCGGTCCAGCAGCGGGGTCAGCTCCAGGACCTTGGCCGCCTCCTCCACCTTCTGGTGGATGGTCTCCTTGTCCAGCTTGGCCAGCCGCAGCGGGAAGGCCATGTTCTCCCGAACGGTCATGTTCGGGTAGAGCGCGTAGGACTGGAAGACCATGGCGATGTCGCGGTCCCGGGGCGCCTTGTCGTTGACCCGCTCCCCCGCGATGCGCAGTTCCCCGGAGCTGATGTCCTCCAGCCCGGCGATCATGTTCAGGGTGGTGGACTTCCCGCAGCCGGAGGGGCCGACCAGGATGACGAACTCGCCGTCGGCGATCTCCAGGTCGACGTCCCGCACCGCGGTGGTCCCGTCCGGGAACCGCTTGCTCACCTTGTCCAGCACGATGTCAGCCATGACAACACCACCTATCCCTTGACTGCGCCGGAGGTCAGGCCGGAGACGATGCGGCGCTGGAAGAAGAGCACGAACAGGATGATCGGAACGGTGATCACTACGGCGGCGGCGCAGATCGCCCCGGTGGGGTCCTCGAACTGCGACGCGCCGGTGAAGAACGACAGCGCGGCCGGCACCGTGCGGGAACGCTCGGTGGAGGTCAGCGAGATGGCGAAGAGGAAGTCGTTCCAGCAGAAGATGAAGACCAGGATGGCCGTGGTGAACAGCCCCGGCGCGGCCAGCGGGGCGATCACCCGCCGGAACGCCTGGCCCTGGGTGGCGCCGTCCATCTTCGCCGCCTTCTCCAGGTCCCAGGGGATCTGCTTGAAGAACGCCGAGAGCGTGTAGATCGCCAGCGGCAGGGCGAAGGTGATGTACGGCAGGATCAGCCCCGGCCAGGTGTCGAAGATGCCGAGCTGCCGCTCGATGTCGAACAGCGGCGACACCAGCGACACCTGCGGGAACATGGCGATCAGCAGGGACACCCCGACCAGCAGCTTCTTGCCGGGGAAGTCCAGCCGGGAGATCGCGTACGCGGCCATCGCGCCCAGCACCACCGCGACCAGGGTGGCGATCAGCGCGATGCCGATGGAGTTGACCAGGGCCCGGACGAACTGGTCGGTGTCGAAGATCGTCCGGTAGTTGTCCAGCGTCCACTCCCGGGGCCAGAACTTCCCGTCGGTGAGGGTGGCCGGGGTCTTGAACGACAGCGAGGCGATCCAGAGCACCGGGACGAGCGCGAAGACGACGACGATGACGTCCAGCAGGCCCCAGCGCACCTTCGCCCGCGTGGTGGTTTCGACTGCCATCTCAGCGCCTCTCCCCGTCGTCGCTGCCGGGAGCAGCGGTGCCGAACAGCTTCACGAACACGAACGCGATGATCGCCACGGTGAGGAAGATCAGCACCGACATGGTGGAGCCGATGCCGAGGTTCAACCCCCGGATCAGGTTGTTGTAGGCGAGCATCGACACCGACGAGGTCTCGTTGCCGCCGGCGGTGAGCACGAAGATGTTGTCGAACACCCGGAACGCGTCCAGGGTGCGGAACAGCAGGGCGACCAGGATGGCCGGCTTCATCACCGGCAGCATCACCTTGGTGAACCGCTGCCAGGCCGTCGCGCCGTCGGTGGAGGCGGCCTTGAGCAGGTCCTCCGGCACCAGCGCCAGCCCGGCCATCAGCAGCAGCGCCATGAACGGGGTGGTCTTCCAGATCTCGGCCAGCATGATGATCGCCAGCGAGCTGGCCCGCTCGGTCAGCGGGGCGCTGCCGTCGAACAGGTTGGCCAGGTAGCCGGTGCCGGGCGTCCAGGCGTACCGCCAGGAGAAGGCGGCGACCACCGTGACGATGCCGTACGGGATGAGCGCCGCGGTGCGGACGATGCCCCGGCCGACCAGCGTCCGGTGCATGATCAGCGCCAGGCCCATGCCGAGCACCAGCTCGACCGCGACGGTGACCACGGTGATCAGCGCGGTCACCCCGAACGCCGTCCACCAGAACTGGTTGGTCAGCACGGTCGCGTAGTTCTCCAGCCCGATGAACTCGCGCTGGTCGGGGAAGCGCAGGTCGAAGCGCTGGAGTGACAACCAGACCGAGTAGAGGATCGGGTAGGCGGTGACCAGCACCATGACCAGCGCGGCCGGCGCGCAGAGCAGCCAGCCGAGGCGCCGTTCGGCGCGCTTGTTCTCGCTCAGCGGGGGCCGGGCCCGGCGGCCGGCCCGCTGGGTCGGGACGGCCGCGTGCCGGCCGCCGCCCCGGGCGGCGGTCTCGTCGGCGGCGACGTCCGCGCCGGCGGGAGTGGCGTTCACACTCACGGTGCCACCTTCTTTCGCGACTGCGGGGCTCGCGGGATCGGCTCACTCCTCGCGCTCACGGCAGGACCCCCTTCGACTTCAGGGCGTCGGCGATGGCGTCGCGCAGCTCGTTCGCGGTCTGCTCGGGCCGGATGGCCGACGGCGGCGACAGGATCGCCGACATGACCGTGGAGATGCTCTGGTATGCCGGGGTCAGCGGCCGGACCGCCGGCTCCTTCAGCTCCTCCAGGATGGTGTCCTTCATCGGGTACGCCTTGTCCATCTCCGGGTCGGCGTAGACCGACTCGATGGTGGGCGGCACGCCGTCGTTGACCGCGGAGAACTTCTGGTGCTCGGCGTCGCGGATGCACTTCGCCGCCTCGAAGGACTCCGTCGGGTGCTTCGAGTAGGTGCTGACCGCCATGTTGACCCCGCCGATGGTGACCTTGCTCGGGGTGTTCGCGTCGATGCCGGGCATCCGCGCCCACTTGACCTTCTTCGCCAGGTCCGGGGCCGCCTCCTGCATCGCCGGGTAGACGAAGGGCCAGTTGACCTCGAAGGCGCCGCCGCCGGACTGGAACTCCAGCCGGACCGGGTCCTCCGTGGCGTTGCTGAACGACGGCGACGTCACGCCCGAGGTGGCGAACTTCTTCAGCTGGTCGAGGGCCCGCACCGTGCCCGCGTCCATCACGGCCTGCTTGCCGTCGTCGCTGAGGATCTTCCCGCCCGCGCTCTCGGCCAGGGTGTTGTAGAGGACGACGAGGCCCTCGTACTGGGCCCCCATGGTGAGCACCTGGTACGGCTTGCCCTGCTGCTTGAGCTGCTGGGCGGCGGAGATCATCTCGTCCCAGGTCTTCGGCGGCTCCTGGACCAGGTCGCTGCGGTACCAGAGGAGCTGCACGTTCGTGTTCTTCGGCGCCGCGTAGAGCTTGTCCTCGTAGCGCGCGGTGTCCAGCGGGCCGGCGAGCGTGCCCTGCTCCACCTCGGCCTTGTCCTGGCCGGTCCACTCCCGGAGCCAGTGGGCGCTGGCGAACTCCTGGGTCCAGGTGACGTCGAGACCGAGCACGTCCATCCCGCTGTCCTGCGCCGCGAGCCGCCGCACCATCTGCACCCGCTGGTCGTCGGCCTGCCGCGGCAGCACCCGGTAGACGATCCGGTAGCGCCCCTGGGCCTGCGCGTTGCAGTCGTCGACCACCTTCTGCAGGTTCTGCTCGGGCGGGTAGTACAGGTTGATCGTGGGCGGGCCACCGTCGCCGCCGGAACCGCAGGCGGCCAGCGGGGCCACCAACGCGAGTGCGGCGGCTGCCGCCGCCGCACGCCGGGCCGGCCGCCGCGCGGCCGGGTCGGGGTCTGTCGTCATCGCCCTCCCCCTTTCTTCGGCGAAGAGCCGGGGAAGTCGCCCGTGCCCCGGCGCACGGCGAGACGGTCGGGGCGCCGGCGGTCGCCCCGCGCCCCGGGGCGTCTCGTGCGGCAGACAGTGCCCTGCCTGCGACGCTGCGAAACCTGACGGTCACGAGACGGATACGACAGCCACCTTCGTGGGGCGGATCACCTGGACCGGCCGCACCCCGCGAGCGGGTGGACGTCCGACCCGGCCGGCATGATGGCCGGATGATCGCACGCTTCAAGGACCTCTGCCTCGACGCCGCCGACGCCCACCGGCTCGGCGGCTTCTGGGCCGACATCCTCGACGGCAAGCTGGTCGACACCGGCGACGGCGACGCCCGGATCGACCCCCGCCGCGCCGCCTCCGCCGCCGAGTCGATCTGGGTCAACACGGTGCCCGAGCCGCGGACCGGGAAGACCCGCGTCCACCTCGACCTGCGGCTCGCCGAGCCGGAACCGGCCACGCTGCTGGCCGCCGGCGCGCGCCTGGTCCGCGAGCCGGACGCGGAGATCAGCTGGTGGGTGCTGGCCGACCCGGAGGGCAACCAGTTCTGCGCGTTCCCGCCGCACGAGGGCGCCCGGCCCGGCGTCTTCGAGCTGGTCGTGGACAGCGCCGACCCGGCGGCCCAGGCCGCCTGGTGGGCGCGGGTGGCCGGCGGCCGGGTGGAGACCACCGCCGAGGGCGCCGCCTCGGTGGTCGGCGCGGCGGGCTTCCCCTGGGACCACTGGGTCTTCGACCCGGTGCCGGAGCGCAAGCGGGTGAAGAACCGGGTGCACTGGGACGTCGAGCTGACCGGCACGGAGGTCACCGCACTGATCGGTGCCGGGGCCACCCTGCTGCGGGAGCCCACCCCGGCGACGTCCTGGTGGGTGCTGGCCGACCCGGAGGGCAACGAGTTCTGTGCCTTCCGGCCGCGTCCCATCCAGTGAACGGCGAGGCTACCCAGCGTCCGCCGGGTCGACTAGCGTTTTCGTAGCTCCGCAGCCAGCGCGTCGCCGTCGAAGTCGATACGCCTCCGGCCGACCCCAGCCCGTCCGATCGGTTGGTTCTCGCGCGAACCCCCTTCTGCGGTCCCACCGGTTGGGCAGGATTCCCACAAGGAGGTGCCGTCGTGCAGGACACCCGCGCTCTCGCCCTGACGTTCGAGGTGAGCGGCCTGCCCCCGGTCAAGACCGAGGCCCTGTCCATCTTCGCCGCCGGCCACCGGCAGGCGACTAGGGTCCGCACTCTGCTCCAGGCCGCCTGCACGGCGGCCCAGCGCACCGGGTGGACCCCGCTCGACGGTCCGATCGAGGTGGACGTGACCTTGCGCTGCCCGCCCGGACACCGCACCTCCGACGCCAGCACGCTGGTGGGCGGGGTCTGCGCGGTGCTCCAGGACAAGAAGCGGGTGGCGAACATCGGCCTGGCCCACCTCGGGGTCCTGGTCGACGTCGCCCTCTGGTCCGACGACCGGCAGATCCGCCGGCTGTCCTACGTCGAGGAGCCCGCGGAGGACTTCTCGTACCAGGTCCGGGTGGCGGCCGTACCGACGATGGTTTGACCGACGACAGCGGTCGGGTACCGCGGTCGCCGACGAAGGGAGCGCCGATGTCGGAGCCACATGTCACGCTCGATCCGAGCGGGCTCGATCCTGTGCAGCAGAAGCTGCGCGGCCCGCTGGAGGATCAGCTGACCTCGGCCCTGCAGGCGGCCGCCGATCGGGTCCGCGCCGGCTACGCGGGTGAGCCGGTCGAGGAGGTCTGCCGTCGGCTGCTCGAGGAGACCCGCGCCGGGCTGCACCCGGACATCGCCGCCGGCTTCCAGCCGGACATGGACGAGATGTGCCGGGTCGCGGTGGCCATCGTCCGCGGCGAGGTCGGCTGACGCACGCGTACCCCGACCGCGCCGGCCACCGGGGCCGGCGCGGTCGGTCCGCGCGCCGGTCAGGCGCGTCGCACGTCGACCGCGACGACGTGGGTGCCGTCGGGGCGGGTGGACTCGCCCAGCCGCACCGGGGGCGTGCCGCCGGCCGGCGGCCGGAGCCCGAGCCCGAAGCTGAGGTGCCCCTCGAAGTCGCCGGCCGCGGCCCAGCCGCGCAGGGTCGGGTAGCCGATCCGCGACGGCGGCACGTCGGCTGTGCCGGCGCCGCGCGCGTCGTGCGCCTGCGCCGGGTCGAACCGCACCGACAGGTAGGCCGTGCCGGGCAGTTCGACGGGCGCGCCGCGCCCCTCGGTCAACACCTGCGGGACGTAGCCGACCTGGTAGGAGGGCGTCGGGCCGCGGAAGGCGAAGGTGATCCGGCTGAACCCCTCGGCCGGGTGGTCACCGACCCGTACCTCGACCAGGACGGGCAGCGGCTCCCCCGGCGCCGGGGTGACGGGCACCCGGACCTGGTGGGTCACCCGGGCGGGCGTGGCGGGGACCGCCCAGCCGTAGGTCACCTGCCAGGAGCCCTCGACGGGCGCGCCGGTGGTGGGCGCGGCCGGGGTGGTGGCGGGGGCGGTCGCGCCGGAGGTCGCGCCGGGCGCCGGCGCCGTCGCGGTCGTCGGGGCCGCGCCGTCGTGGTCGGTCGTCGTCGTGCAGGCCGCCGCGAGCAGCACGACCAGGCTGGCGAGCAGTGGTACGCGCTGAGGTGTCATGGCTCAGTGTCGCGCCGGGCCGCGTCCGTGCACCAGAGCCGTTCGTCCGCCCTGCCGGGGGCGCTCGGCGGGGTCAGCCGGCGAGGGCGAGCGACTTCACCACGACCAGCGCGACGAGGAGCACGGCGACGGCCACGGTGACCGCCACCTGCACGGCGGTCCGCCGCCGGGCCGGGGCGTACGCGAACCCGAGGCCGACCACGCCGCCGACCAGCAGGCCACCCAGGTGGCCCTCCCAGGAGGTCCAGCCGGCGGAGAGCACCATCCAGATCACGAACGGGATGAGCACCCGCTGCGGGTCGATCGGGTGGTGGTGCAGCCGCCGGGTGAGCACCACGTAGCAGCCGGCCAGGCCGTACACCGCGCCGGAGGCGCCGACCGCCGCCTGGTGCGGCGAGATCAGGAAGCCCAGGACCCCGCCGCCCAGCGCGGAGAGCAGGTAGACGGCGAGGTACCGGGCGTGCCCGAGCCGCTCCTCGATGACCCGGCCGAGTTCCCACAGCCACCACAGGTTGAACGCGATGTGCAGGAAGCCGAGGGCGCCCTGGGTGGGCAGGAGGTGCAGGAAGGACGAGGTGATGAGGCGGTACCACTCGCCGTGCGCGACGCCGATCGGCTCGTACCCGGGGCGGGCGACGCCGTCGTCGACGTAGCGCTGGCCGGCGTCGTCGACCAGCCCGGTGCCCAGGCTGTCGAACTGGTCCAGGACGGCCGGGTGGACCAGCTCGACCAGGTACGCCAGCACGATGAGGGCGACCAACGCGTACGTGACCAGGGGGCGGGCCACCGGCCGGCCGCCGAAGACCGTGCGGGCCTGCCGGACGGTCCGGTTGTCCGCCCGGACGCACTCCGGGCAGCGGTGCCCGACCGGCGCCTCGCGCATGCAGTCGGGGCAGATGTGGCGGTCGCAGCGGGTGCAGCGCAGCAGCGTCTCCCGCTTGGGGTGCCGGTAGCAGGTGCTGGCGGCGTTCTCGGCGGGCGGCTGGCCGGTGCTGATCGTGTCCATCAGAATGCGGTCCTGGCTGGCTCGTGGGGGCGGGGCGGCGGGTCAGTACCGGTCGAGCCGCTCGGCGGGGCTGAGCACGATGTGCGGCGCCGCCTCGGGGTCGAGCCAGGTGAGCACCGCGACCAGGTGCTCGTGGGACAGGCTCACGCAGCCGGCCGTGGGGTTGCCCTCGGTGCGGCTGAACTGGTGCAGGAAGATGCCGCTGCCGGCGTGCGCCACCGGGACCGGGACGGTCGGCGGCATGTTGTAGGTGATCACCGCGAAGTGGGTGTATGCCGGGTCCTCCCGCCACAGCGCCTCGCTCTGGCCGCCCAACGGCTCGGCGGAGCGCTGGAAGCTGTTGTAGTGCGGGGAGTCCGGCTCGGCGTTCCACCAGTCGCCGACGGCCACCCGGTGGTACGGGTGGCGCACGCCCGGGTCCGCGGCGATGCCGTAGACGGTCGGGCCGATGGCGTAGACGCCGGTCGGGGTGGTCGGCACGCCCTCGACGTGCCGGTCGCTGAAGCCGTCGGCGCCGATCCGGGCCGGCAGCGGGGGCAGGGCCGGCCGCCAGTGGTCGCCGGCGCGGTCGTACGTCTCCAGGGTGGCGTGGGTGGTGCGCCAACCCTCGCCGGTGACGATGACGACCTGCGCCGTACCCGCTGGCAGGGAGGTCAACTGGGCGGCCTTCGTCGGCTTCACGCGGAGGATCCTCGCACGGCACCGGGGCCGCGCACCGCCCCCGTCCGGGTGATCTTCGCGAGGTCGCGGGAGGTGGCCGGATCGAGGTGACGGGAGGTGGCCGGACGGGTCAGGACCGGGTCCGCAACTCCCCGGTCCTGACCCCCAGCCGTCCGGCGTGGTAGCGGTCTCCGCCGTTGCGAGCGCGGCAGGCGTGGCACGCCGCCAACGCCGGGCTCAACACGGCGAGCCGGCCCGCCTGCACTCAGCTCCACGGTGCCCAACTACCGGACTTCGGCGCGCCCCCGTCTCACCCCGAAGAGGCGTGGGCGCGGGCTCAGGTTAGGCAGGTTCCCGCAGGTCGGACAAGGTTCGGCGGGCCCGGGAGAATGTGATTGATACCAACGTTGAAATACGGCATGTCGGCGTAACAGGGTCAGCCGGACGGGCGCTGTTTGTCTTCGAGGCGATGACTGCGCCCGGCGGCCGGCGGCGGCGCGGCCAGGGCTCCGGCCGCGGCCGCCCCGGCGATCAGGGCGAGCGCCGAGAGGTGCAGCAGGCGCACCCCGGCCGGCGCCGGGACGGTGGCCGCCGGCAGGCCCGGCAGCAGCAGCGTGCCGAGCCCGGTGACCGCCAGGGCCACTGCCCAGAACACGCCCGGCCGGGCCGGCGGCACCGGCGGCCGGACACCCTCGAAGATCTCACGCCGGCGGGCGGCGCGCACCGCCAGGGCGGCCACCAGCAACCCACCGCCGAGGGTGCCCACCACGTCGGACAGCTGCCACCAGTAGAGCCCGGTCAGGGCGTGGAAGTCGGCGATGCCGAGCAGGCGCGGCCACCGGTCGCTGTGGGTGATCCGGTCCCAGGCGACGTGGCTGAACGCGCCGATCAGCGCCGAGCAGACGGTGACCTGCCAGGGGTGCCGGACGCCGGCCAGCGCGGCGTGGTCCGGCCAGCCGAACAGCCGCTGGCCGGGCAGGTGCACGGCGACCCCGGCGATCACCCGGCGGACGATCCAGGCGTAGCCGAGGGCGACCGGCAGGCACCACCAGAGCAGCCCGCCGAGGGTGTGCGTACGCAGCCCGGGGGCGAGCGCCGTGCCGGTGAACAGGTACCCGACGTCGGGCGCGACCGCGCCGGTGGACAGCGCCACCCCGTCGAACCAGTGCGGCCGCCAGAGCTTCAGCGGCAGCACCGGCGCCAGGTGCGACGGGAAGGTCAGCGGCATTCCCCCGACGTTACCGGCCGGATCAGAAGTGCCGGACCAGGTCGGGGAAGGCGGCCAGCCGGATCACCCCGGGGTCGGACGGGTCCAGCTCGTCGTGCTCCAGCACCCAGGTGTTCTCGTTGGGAATGAAGACCGCGTTCAGGCCGGCGGCCCGGGCGGGCAGGATGTCCGAGCGCGGGGAGTTGCCGACCATCCAGGCGGCGGCCGGGTCGAAGGCGTGCTCCCGGGCCAGCCAGCGGTAGGTGTCCACGTTCTTCTCCGGCACGATGTGCGCGGCGCGGAAGTGGTGCAGCAACCCGCAGGCGTCGAGCTTGCGCTGCTGCTCCTCGCGCTCCCCCTTGGTGAGCAGCAGCAGCTCGTGCCGGGTGGCCAGGTCGTCCAGGGTCTCCGCCACGCCGGGCATCAGCTCGACCTGGTGGCCGATCAGCGCCGCCGCCAGCTCGTCGATCTCGGCGCGCTCCCGGTCGGTGGCCGGGCGCGCCCGCAGCTTCTCCAGGCACTCACCGAGGCTGCGGAGGAAGACCTTGCTGCCGTAGCCGTGCGCGACCGCGTTGGCCCGCTCGATGTCGTCGAGCACCGACCGGATCTGGATCCGGTCCAGCGTCGGATGGTCCAGCCAGGTGAGGAAGTCGTCGATCACCCGCTCGAAGAGGACGTTGTTCTCCCAGAGCGTGTCGTCGGCGTCGAAGACCAGCACGGCGGCCTCCCGGCGCTGTGGCATCGCGTTCTCCTCCCGTGTGCCGGACCGGGACACGGTACTGCCCGCGGCCGGCCCCGGCACCCGGGTTTCCGGCACGCCGGGCCCGCGCCTCCGGCATCCACCGACAAGATCATCCCCGGCCGGACGGACCGTCCGGACTGGCCGAACGCCGTGCGACGGGCGGCGGGAACCCGACTGCGCGTACCCGGGTCGCGGCGGGATGCTTCGGCGATGACGACCTCACGCGATCAGCCCCGCGCGACCCCGGCCCGGCGCCGGCGTCGCCGGAGGGCGGCCACCGCAGTGGTGGCCGCGCTCGCCGCCGCGGGCGGCGCGCTCCCCCCTTCCCCGGCCCTCGCGGTCAACGCCGCACACTCCACCGTGGTCGGCGCCAACCCCGCGGACTGGACGCCGCACGCGCTCGACGGGACCGTGTACCGGATCCTGCAGATCGGCAACCGGGTGTACCTGGCCGGCTCGTTCACCAAGGTCCGCAACGCCGGGCAGACCGCCCAGCTGGCGATGCCGCGGCTGCTGGCCATCGACGCCACCACCGGCCGGATCGACACCACGTTCCGGCCGGTGGTCAACGGCACGGTGAAGGCGCTCGCCGCCTCGCCGGACGGCCGCTCGCTCTACCTCGGTGGCGCGTTCACCACGGTCAACGGCGTGGCCGCCCCGCGGGTGGCCCGGGTCGACGCGGCCACCGGCGCCCGGGTCGCCGGGTTCGCCCCGGCCGCGCTCAACAACCAGGTCAACGACATGCGGCTGGTCGGCAACCGGCTGATCCTCGGCGGGGCGTTCCAGACCGTCGGCGGGGTGACCCGCCGCGCGCTGGCCGCGTTGAACGCCACCACGGGCGCCGCCGACGCCTCGGTGAACCTGCGGATCGAGGGACCCCGGAAGACCACCAGCGGCGCCACCGCCCCGGTCAAGATCGAGGCCCTGGACGTGTCCGCCGACGGCCGGCGGCTGGTCTTCGTGGGCAACTTCAGCTCCGTGGCCGGCGTGGCGCGCCACCAGCTCGCGGTGGCGAACCTGACCGACACCGGGGCGACGCTCTCCGGCTGGTCGACGCTGCGCTACCAGCCGCAGTGCGCCGCGTCCATGCCCACCTACCTGCGCGGGGTGGACATCTCCCCGGACGGCACCTGGTTCGTGGCGGTCACCACCGGCGCCGCGTTCCCCGGCACGCTCTGCGACGCGGCGTCCCGCTTCGAGTTCGGCACGGAGACCGGCGGCAAGCAGCCGACCTGGGTGAACTACACCGGCGGGGACACCCTGCTCTCGGTGGCGATCACCGGTGCGGCGGTCTACGTCGGCGGCCACCAGCGCTGGCTGGACAACCCGTACGGGCGCAACTCGGCCGGCGCGGGCGCGGTGTCCCGGCCGGGGATCGGGGCGATCCACCCGACCACCGGCAAGGCGCTGGCCTGGAACCCGACCAAGGACCGGGGCGTCGGCACCGCCGAGCTGTACGCCACCGACCGGGGTCTCTGGGTCGGCAGCGACACCGTCACGGTGGCCGGCGAGTACCACGCCCGGGTGGCGTTCCTCCCGCTGCCGTGAGTTGGTGGGGCGCGGCGTTCCGTCGCGCCCCACCGTCAGCGGCGCAGGGTGAGGATCAGGTCGGCGACCAGGGCCGTCCACCCGGTCTGGTGCCAGGCGCCGAGGCCGGCGCCGTTGTCGCCGTGGAAGTACTCCGGGAAGCAGATCAGGTCCCGCCAGTCCGGGTGGGTCTGGAAGAGCTGGGCCGCGCCGTAGATCGGCCGCCGGCCCCAACCGTCGCGGGTGAACAGCGAGATCAGCCGGGCCGACAGGTCGTCGGCGATCTCGTCGAGGGTGCGCTTCACCCCGGACCGGGTCGGGTATTCCACCTGGAGGTCGTCGCCGAAGAAGGCGGCGTAGTCGCGCAGCGCGCTGATCAGCAGGAAGTTGGTCGGCATCCAGATCGGGCCCCGCCAGTTGGAGTTGCCGCCGAACAGGCCGCTGGTCGACTCGGCCGGCTCGTAGCCCACGCCGAACTCCTGGCCGCCGAGGGTGACCGTGAACGGCTTGTCCAGGTGGGCGCGGGAGAGCGTGCGCAGCCCGTACTCGGAGAGGAACTCGTCGGTGTCCAGCATCCGGGCGAGCAGCCGGACCACCTGGTCCGGGCCGACCATGGAGAGCAGCCGCTGCTGCCGGCCGTCCGGGCCGAGCCGGCGGGCGCCGATCACCTCGGCGTACTCGGGGCGGTTGGTGAGGAACCAGCGCAGCCGGGCGCCCAGCTCGGGCAGCCGGCGCAGCGTACGCGCGGTGAGCCGGGTGACCGCGGCGAGCGGCAGCAGCCCGACCACCGAACGGACCTTCAGCGGCACCTTCGTGCCGTCGGCCTGCCGCAGCACGTCGTAGAAGAACGCGTCCTCGTCGTCCCAGAGCCCCTGGTCGTACGCGGCCGCCGCGATGTACGCGAAGTGCTCGAAGAACTTCGTCGCGGTGTCCACGTACGCCCGGTCGTGCTCGGCCAGCACGATGGCCATGTCGAGCAGGTTGAGCGCGTACATGGCCATCCAGCCGGTGCCGTCGGACTGCTCCAGCACCCCGGCCACCGGCAGCGCGGCCGACCGGTCGAACGGGCCGACGTTGTCCAGCCCGAGGAAGCCGCCCTCGAACACGTTGTTGCCGCCGGTGTCCTTCCGGTTGACCCACCAGGTGAAGTTGAGCAGCAGCTTGTGCATCACCCGGGCGAGGAACTCGTGGTCGCGGGAGCCGTCGATCTCGAACACCTTCAGCGCCGCCCAGGCGTGCACCGGCGGGTTCACGTCGCCGAACGCCCACTCGTACGCCGGAATCTGCCCGTTCGGGTGCAGGTACCACTCGCGGAGCAGGAGCAGCAGCTGCTCCTTGGCGAAGCTCGGGTCGACCCGGGCGATGGTGACGCAGTGGAAGGCCAGGTCCCAGGCGGCGTACCAGGGATACTCCCAGGGGTCCGGCATGGAGATCACGTCGAAGCTGTTCATGTGCCACCAGGCGCTGTTGCGCCCGTGCCGGCGGCCGGCCGGCGGCGGTGTGGAGCCCGGGTCGCCCTCCAGCCAGCGCTTGACGTCGAAGTGGTAGAACTGCTTGCCCCACATCAGCCCGGCGATGGCCTGCCGGGCCACCAGCGCCTCGTCGGCGCTGGCGGCGGCCGGGATGACGCTGTCGAAGAACCGGTTGGCCTCGGCGCGCCGGGCCCAGAGCACCGTGTCGAACCCCTCGCCGAGGTCGGCCGGGGGCGGCGGGGAGCTCGCCGGGGGCGGGGCGGTGCGGGTCAGCCGCAGCCGGATCTGCCGCTGCCCGCCGGCCGGCACGTCCAGCACGTAGTGCAGCGCGCCCTTGGTGCCCTCCCGGTCCGGGTTGACGGTGTCCGCGCCGGCCACCACGTGGTCGTTGATCCCGTCCTTCGGGTACGCCGACCGCCCGGGCAGCCCCCACAGCCGCTCGGCGTTGGTGTCGTTGTCGCAGAGCAGCGGCGTGGGCGCGCCGTCCCCCTCCAGCAGGAGCTGGCCGAGCACCCGGTGCTCGCCGACCAGCCGGGCGCCGTCGCCCACGAGCCGGGGCACCCGGTCGCCGCCGGGCAGCCCCCACGCCCAGGTGTTGCGGAACCAGAGGGTCGGCAGCACGTGCAGGGTCTCGTCGGTGTCCCCCCGGTTGGCCACCGTGATCAGCACGCACAGGTCGGTCGGGGACGCCTTGGCGTAGTCGACGGTCACCGCCCAGTACCGGTCGTCGTCGAAGATCCCCGTGTCGACCAGCTCGTACTCGGTGTCGTCCCGGCCGCGCAGCGCGTTCACCGCGACCAGCTCGTCGTAGGGGAAGGCGGCCTGCGGGTAGTGGTAGCGCCAGCGCATCCAGGAGTGGGTGGGCGTGGAGTCCTCGTACCACCAGTACTCCTTGACGTCCTCCCCGTGGTTGCCGCCGTCGCCGCCGAGGCCGAACATCCGCTCCTTGAGGATCGGGTCCCGCCCGTTCCACAGGGCCAGGGCGAAGCAGAACGTCTGCCGGTCGTCGCAGACGCCCGCCATGCCGTCCTCGTTCCAGCGGTAGGCTCGGGACCGCGCGTGATCGTGGGGGAAGTAGTCCCACGCCGTGCCGTGTTCGCTGTAGTCCTCCCGTACCGTCCCCCACGCCCGCTCGGACAGATAGGGACCCCATGCGCGCCAGTCCTGCTCCCCGGCGTCGGCCTGGGCGAGCCGGTGCCGCTCGGGGTCGGGGGTCGCGGAGGTCGGGCGGTCAGTGATCACCTGCACATCTTCGACGCCGCCGGGGTACTTCTCCACAGCGGCCATTGTCGTCGTGGCGGGTGACACCCCGCCGGTGGTGGAGGAAAAGTGATCGACATTCGCTTCGGTCCGCAGGTCTGCGGGGAGCTGTCCGCCTCGTCGACCCGGGAGTGGCTGGTCACCGACGGGCGGGGCGGCTACGCCATGGGCACGGTCGCCGGGCTGCGTACCCGGCGCTACCACGGGCTGCTGGTGGTGGCCGGGGAGACGCCCGCCGCCCGCAAGGTGGGACTGGTCAGCCTCGACCCGGCGGTGACCCTGCCGTCCGGGCAGCAGGCCCGGCTCGGCGCGCACGAGTGGTCCTCCGGCGTGGTCGACCCGCGCGGCTTCGAACTGCTGGAGCGCTTCGACCTCACCGACGGGGTGCCCCGCTGGCGCTGGCGGGTCGGCGACGTGGTGATCGAGCGGGAGATCGCCATGGCGTACGGCCGGTCCTGCGTGGCGGTGGTGCACCGGCTCATCTCCGGCGGCCCGGTCCGGCTGGACCTGGCCGCGGCCTGCACCTGGCGGGACGCGCACGGCGAGCGGCGGGCGGACGGCCCGGCCCCGCGGCTGGAGCAGGTGGCCGGCGGCGCGGTGGTGGACGGCGCGTTCCGGCTGGCCGGGCCCGACTGGAACCCCGAGGGGCAGTGGTGGCTCGGGGTGCGGCACCGCGAGGAGGCGGCGCGCGGCCTGCACCCCGACGAGGACCTCTGGTACGCGGGCCGGTTCTCCGGCGCCCTCGACGAGCCGGGCGCCGAGGTGTCCGTGCTGGCCTGGGCGGACGACCTGGCCGAGGAGCCGCCGCCGGCGACCGCGCTGGTCGAGGCGGCCCGGCGGCGGCACCGGGCGGTGGTGGCCGCCGCGAAGCCGGACGACGACGTCGACGCGACCCTCGCCCTGGCCGCCGACGCGTTCGTGGTGCGCACCGCCACCGGCCCGGACGTGGTGGCCGGCTACCCCTGGTTCGGGGCCTGGTCGCGGGACACCATGACCTCCTACGAGGGGCTCTTCCTCCGCACCAACCGGCCCGACGAGGGGCGGGACCTGCTGCGGGCGTACGCGGCCACGCTGTCCGAGGGGATGCTCGCCAACACCGCGGACACCGGACGGGTGGAGCACAACACGGTCGACGCGACGCTGTGGTTCCTGCACGCGGTGAGCCGGCACGTCGCCGTCACCGGGGACACCGACCTCGGCGCGGAGCTGCTCCCGGCGCTGCACGGCGTGGTGGCGGCGCACGTGGCGGGCACCCGCTACGGCATCCGGGTCGACCCGGCCGACGGGCTGCTCACCCAGGGCGGTCCGCCGGACGTCGCGCTGACCTGGATGGACGCCCGGGTCTACGGGGTGCCGGTCACCCCGCGCACCGGCAAGCCGGTCGAGGTCAACGCGCTGTGGGTGAACGGGCTGGCCGGGCTCGCCGAGCTGACCGAACTGGCCGGCCGGGACGCCACCGAGCTGCGGGACCGGCACGCGCGGGCCGTCGCCGCGTTCAAGGAGCGCTTCCCCACGCCGGCCGGCTGGCTGCACGACGTGGTCGACGCGCCGGCGCCCGCGTACCCGCTCGGCGGGGCACCGCACCACGACGACGACCTGCTCCGCCCCAACCAGCTGCTCGCCTGGTCGCTGCCGTACGCGCCCCTGGAGCCGGACGAGGCCACCCTGCGCCGGGTCACCGAGGGCCTGTTCACCCCGCTGGGGCCGCGCAGCCTCGCCCCCGACTCCCCCGGCTTCGTCGGCCGGCACCGGGGCGGCCCGGCCGAGCGGGACTCGGGCTACCACCAGGGCACGGTCTGGCCCTGGCTGATCGGGCCGTTCGTCGACGCGTACCGCCGGGCCGGCCTGCCCGCCGACGACCTGCTGGTGGGGCTGGAGGGGCACCTGACCGAGTACGGCCTGGGCTCGGTCAGCGAGACCGCCGACGGGCTGGCCCCGCACGCCGCCACCGGCTGCCCGTTCCAGGCGTGGTCGGTGGCCGAGCTGCTGCGCGTCCGGCGACTCGGCCGGTAACGCGTTACAGACCGGCAACCGGCGCGTCTCCGCTGGTTATCGACCGCTGGGCAGGATGGGCTGCGACCCCACGACGCGCCCCCACGCGGTGCCGTCGGGCGGTGCGGGAACCACAACTCAGAGGGGGCCGCATGTCAGCTGACGCCGAAGTGATCGACATCCAGCCCGCCCGGCACCACCGGGTGCTGATCCTCTCCTGGGAGTACCCACCCGTGCTCGTCGGTGGCCTCGGCCGCCACGTGCACGCGCTCTCCGTGGCACTGGCCGCCGCCGGCCACGAGGTCACCGTCGTCACCCGGCACGCCGAGGGCGTCCCCCTGGAGGAGTACGCCGAGGGCGTGCGCATCCTGCGGGCCGCCGAGGACCCGGTCCGGTTCCCGCTCGCCACCGACTCGCTGCTGGCCTGGACCATGGCCTTCAACCACACCCTCACCCGGGTGGCGCTGCGCGCCGCCGAGTCCGGCGCGTACGACGTCATCCACGCCCACGACTGGCTGGTCGCGCACACCGCGGTGACCCTGGCCGAGCACCTGGACCTGCCCCTGGTCACCACCATCCACGCCACCGAGGCCGGCCGGCACCAGGGCTGGCTGCCGGCGGAGATGAACCGCACCATCCACGGCGTCGAGCACTGGCTGAGCAACGCCTCGGCCCGGGTGATCGCGTGCTCCGGCTACATGCGCGACCAGGTGGCGCGGCTGTTCGACGTGCCGGCCGGGCGGATCGACGTGGTGCCCAACGGGGTGGACGACCGGGCCTGGCACGCCCGTCCCCGCGCGGTCGCCGCCGCCCGGGCCCGGTTCGCCGGGGACGGCCCGCTGGTCGGGTACGCCGGCCGGCTGGTGTACGAGAAGGGCGTGCAGCACCTGGTGCACGCCGTGCCGTACCTGCGGGACCGGCACCCCGGCCTGCGGGTGGTGATCGCCGGCGACGGCCCGTACCGGGACGAGCTGGTCGACCAGGCGCGCCGGCTGCGCCTGGCCGACACCGTACGGTTCGCCGGCTTCCTGGACACCACCCAGCTCCCGGCCGTCCTGGCCGCCACCGACGCGACGGTGGTCCCCAGCCTCTACGAGCCGTTCGGCATGATCGCCCTGGAGGCGGCCGCCGCCGGTGCACCCCTCGCGGTGGCGGACACCGGCGGCCTGGCCGAGATCGTCGAACCGGGGGTGACCGGGGTGACCTTCCCGCACGGCGACGCGGACGCCCTGGCCGGCGCGGTCGACCGGCTGCTCGGCGACGAGGTCTTCGCCCGCCGGGTCGCCCGCCGCGCCCGCACCATGGTCGCCGAGCGCTACGCCTGGTCCGCCATCGCCGCCCGGACCACCGGCAGCTACGCCACCGCCCGCCGCGAGCACGGCGCGTTCCAGGCCCGCCGGGCGACGGCGTTGCTGGCCGGTGGCCGATCCGCCATCGCCATCCCCGACGGGAACCTGCTGACCGGAGCCGCGAGCTGAGCCGGGCCGCCCGCACGGGCTGCAACAGTTCTGCCTCGCTCTCGGTCTGGCCGTGGACGAGTGGATCAGCGAGGTCGGCGGCGGGATGAACCTTCGCCGCAAGAAACGGCGAGCGGCTGCACGCGCTGCGGGTGCTGCCCGGCGACGCCGGCGGATGGACGCTGGGCTGGACCACCTCCGACGCCGACTGGTCCGCCGGGGCCGGGCAGCTGGCGCTGATCCGGAACAGTTTCCGGCCGGGCCGCTCCAGCCACGCGGCCGGCTGACACGCGGCGTCCCATCCCCGACAGTTGTCCGGGCCCGCCGGGGTCGGGACGACATACTTCCTGGTGATTCGGCGGCGCCCGCCGGGCCGGTCCGCGAACCCCTCCCCAGTGGACCGTCCGGGTGATGGCCCCGCGACCCGGTGCCTAACTACAGTGGCGTAGTTTTGTCGATCAAGATCTCTGGGGAGGGCGAGCCGAGATGATGGGACCATCCCACGCGCTGTCCGGCGCGGCGGTGTGGCTGACCGGCTCCTGGGCGCTGGACCAGTTCGCCGACTATCACCAGACGCCGCTCGCGCTGGCGGTCGGCACCGCGGTCTGCGCGGGCGGGGCGCTCTTCCCCGACCTCGACCTCTCCGGCAAGGTGACCCGCAACCAGGGCGGCGCCACCGTGGCCCGGACCTTCGGGGTGTTCAGCCTCTTCATCGCCGAGGTGATGGAGAAGATCTCGCTGGGCGTCTACTACGCGACCAAGCTCAGCAAGGATCCGCGCCGCAACAACGGGCACCGGACGCTGACCCACACCATCCCGTTCACCCTGCTGGTCGGCTGGGGCACCACGGCACTCTGCGCCGCCTACGGCAAGTGGGCGGTGGTCAGCATCCTCTTCTTCATGATCGGTCTGGCGCTGCGCGGGCTCTTCGACGAGTGGGCCGAGCGGGCCGGCTGGGTGGTCGTCACCCTGCTGTCGGCGGCCGCGGCCTGGTTCACCTTCGCCAACCTGCCCGGCGACCGTGGCTATCCGCTGATCGGCACCGCGGTGGGGGTGGGCTGCTTCGTGCACATCCTCGGCGACATGATCACCAAGGCGGGAGTGCCGATCCTCTGGCCCATCCCGATCAAGCGGCGGATGTGGACGATGGTCGGGCTGCCCAACGGCATCGCGCTGCGTACCGGCAGCAAGGCCGAGACGATCGTGCTGCGCGGGGTACTGACCGTGCTCGCCGTGCTCGCCGCGGTGGGGCTGGTCGCGCCCTCGGTACTGCAGCGGTTCAACATCGAGGTGTGACAGACCTGGTCGACGGCTTCGAGGCACCGGCGGACCAGTTCCGGCCGCCGGCCGAGGACGGGACGGTACCCGGGTTCTGGCGTGAGCTGGGGCTGCCCGGGCTCGCCGACGTGCACACCCACTTCCTGCCGCCCCGCATGCTGCGCAAGGTGTGGGCGTACTTCGACGCGGCCGGGCCGCTGGTCGGCACCGAGTGGCCGATCCGCTACCGGTGGGACGACGAGGCGCGGGTGGCGCACCTGCGCCGGCTCGGCGTGCGGGCGTTCACCGCGCTGGCGTACCCGCACCGGCCCGGCATGGCCGAGTCGCTGAACACCTGGACGCTGGACTTCGCGGCGCGTACCCCGGGTTGCCTGCCCTCGGCGACCTTCTTCCCGGAGCCGGCGGCCGCGCGCTACGTGGCGGACGCGCTCGCGGCCGGCGCCCGGGTGTTCAAGGTGCACGTCCAGGTGGGCGGCTTCGCGCCGACCGACCCGGCGCTGGACGAGGTGTGGGGGCTGCTGGCCGAGGCCGGCGTGCCGGTGGTGGTGCACGCCGGGCACGCGCCGGTCGGCACCGCGCACACCGGACCGGCGTCGTTCGCCGCGCTGCTGGCCCGGCACCCCGCGCTGACCGCCGTCGTGGCGCACCTGGGCGCGCCGGACTACGCGGCCTTCCTGGACCTGGCCGAGCGGTACCGGCACGTACGGCTGGACACGACGATGGCGTTCACCTCGTTCTTCGACCGGTTCATGCCGTTCCCGGCGGCGGAGCTGCCCCGGCTGCGCGAGCTGGGGCTGGCCGGGAAGGTGCTGCTCGGCAGCGACTTCCCGAACATCCCCTACCCGTACGCGACGCAGCTGACCGGGCTGGCCCGGCTGGAGCTGGGCGACGACTGGCTGCGGGCGGTCTGCTGGGAGGCCGCCGCCGCGCTGTTCGACCTGGCCTGAGCCGGCCGGCCGCGCCGGCGACCCCATCTTGTCACCGGCTATTGACGTGGGCGTAACACCTGACCTACCTTCTGTCGAAACGCTTCGTCGAAGCGCTTCGACAACCACCCGGGCAGCCCCCGGGGGAGGGCCGGAGGAGGTGCGGGATGGCCACCATGCAGGACGTCGCCCGCCGCGCCGGCGTATCGGTCAGCACCGTGTCGTACGTGCTCACCGGCGCCCGCCCGATCTCCCAGGCCACCCGGGACAAGGTGCACGCCGCCATGGCGGAGCTGGACTACCAGCCCAACGCCATGGCGCGCGGGCTGGCCAGCCGGCGCAGCCGGATCCTCGGGCTGCTCATGCCGATGGACGAGCGCGGCCTGGGCGCCACCGAGACCGCCTTCGTCACCGGCGCGGCCGCCGCCGCCAGCGCCGCCGGCTACCACCTGGTGCTCTCCCCCATCGGCGTGGAGGACACGGACGAGCTGCGCCGGCTGGCCAGCCAGCGGATGCTCGACGGGGCGCTGCTCATGGAGGTGCAGCTCGACGACCCCCGGGTGGACCTGCTGCGCGGCCTGGGCGTCCCGCTGGTGCTGATCGGGCGAACCGCCGACACCACCGGCCTGTCGTACGTCGACATCGACTTCGACCGCACGGTCCGCGACGCCGTCGACCACCTGGTCGGGCTCGGGCACCGGCGGATCGTCTACGTCAACCACTCCCCGGCGACCATCGCGCACGGCTACGGCCCGGCGCTGCGCACCCGGGACGCCTTCGTGGCGGCGATGACCGGGCACGGCCTCGACCCGCTCATGATCGCCGCGGAGGACAGCGCGGCCGGCGGGCGGGCCGCGCTCAGCGAGGCGTTCGGCCGGGCGCCCGACCTCACCGCGGTCCTCGCCATGAACGAGAACGCCGTCTTCGGCATCCTCGGCGAGCTGGCCGGTCGCGGCCTGAGCGTGCCCGGCGACGTCTCGGTGGTCTCCATGGTCACCTCACCCCAGGTCGCCGAGCTGGCGACACCGGCGCTCACCGCGATGACCTCACCCGGCTCCGCGCTGGGCCGGATCGCGGTCGAGACGCTGCTGCGGCACCTCGACGGCGGCAGCGGCGAGATCCACCAGCAACTGCTGCCCTGCGTCCTGGAGGTCCGCGGCTCGAGCGGACCACCCCGTGCGGCGGGTGGCGACAGCACGACCGGGGCCGGCCCTGCCAGGCCGGCGCCGGCACGTACCGAGGAAGCAGCCCGCCGCCGCGCTGCCACGCGACGACGGGCCTGAGGGAGTACCGGCTCGATACTCACAAGGAGATTAGCAATGCAGCGACTCCGGAGAGTCGCCGCGGCGGCCGTGGTGGCCGCGCTCGCGGCGACCGGCGTGACCGCCTGCGGCGACGACGGCGAAGACGGCAGCGGGGCGAAGGTCCTCAAGCTCTGGCACTACGAGAGCGCGAACAGCGCGATGGGCGTCGCCTGGGACAAGGCGATCGAGATCTTCAAGCAGGAGCACCCCGGCGTCGAGGTCCGCTTCGAACGTAAGGCGTTCGAGCAGATCCAGCAGAACGCCGGCATGATCATCAACTCGTCCGAGGGCCCGGACATCATGGAGTACAACAAGGGCAACGCCACCGCCGGCCTGCTCTCCTCCCAGGGCCTGCTCACCGACCTGACCGCCGAGGCGACGAAGCGCGGCTGGGACAAGGCCCTCAGCCCCAGCCTGCAGACCACCGCCCGGTACGACGACAAGGGTGTGATGGGCTCGGGCAACTGGTTCGGCGTGCCGAACTACGGCGAGTACGTGATGGTCTACTACAACAAGGACCTGTTCACGAAGTACGGCGTCCCGGTGCCGACCACGCTCGACGGGATGACCGCGGCCATGGACACCTTCGTCGGCAAGGGCGTCACCCCGCTGGGCACGGCGGGCGCCGAGTACCCGGCCGGGCAGCTCTTCTACCAGCTCGCCCTGTCGAAGGCGGACCGGGCGTTCGTGGACGACTACCAGCTCTACAAGAACCCGGTCGACTTCCACGCCGACCCGCTGAAGTACGGCGCGGAGACCTTCGCGCAGTGGGTGGGCAAGGGCTACGTGTCGAAGGACTCCGCCAGCGCGAAGGCGGAGGACATGGGGACCGCGTTCATCGCCGGCAAGACCCCGATGATCGTCTCCGGCAGCTGGTGGTACGGCCGGTTCAAGGACGAGATCAAGTTCAACTGGGACACCTTCCTCTTCCCCGGCAACAAGCTCAACGCCGGCTCGTCGGGCAACCTCTGGGTGGTCCCGGCCACGAGCAAGGCCAAGAACCTGGCGTACGACTTCGTCGACATCACGCTGCGGCCGGAGGTCCAGGCGCTGATCGGCAACAACGGTGGCGTCCCGGTCGCCGGCGACCCGACCAAGATCAGTGACCCGAAGGACAAGAAGCTGATCGAGAACTTCAACGCCGTCAGCGGCCAGGACGGCCTGGCCTTCTACCCGGACTGGCCGGTGCCCGGCTACTACGACGTGCTCGTCTCCGGTTTCCAGGGGCTGATCAACCGGTCCAAGTCGCCCGAGCAGGTGCTCGACGCGATCGCCAAGCCCTACCAGGACGGCGTCGCGGAGATCAAGCGCGACTGACGACGGCGGGGGCGGCGGCGCCCGGCGCGACCGGGCGCCGCCACCCCACCGCGGAAGGACCCTCCCATGGCAGTGCCCGACACCGTGGCCGCCCCCGAGCGGGCCACCACACCATCCCCGCCGGCGGCGACCGCCCGGCGGCCCCGCTCCCGCCCCGACCGGGCGTACTGGCTCTACCTGCTCCCGGGCGCGGTGCTCTTCCTGCTGGTCATCGGCGGCCCGCTGGTCTACACCGGCTACCTCTCGCTCACCCGCTGGTCCGGGGTCGGCGACCCCACCTGGATCGGCTTGGAGAACTACCGGAACCTCTTCCACGACGACGTCTTCTGGACCTCGTTCCGCAACACCCTGGCGATGATCGTCGCGATGGTGGTGCTGCCCACCCTGGTCGGCCTGGTGCTCGCCGCGGTGCTCTTCGACGCCATCGGGCGCAGGTTCCGGCCGCGCACCGCCGCCGCGCTGCGGGCCGCCTTCTACCTGCCGCAGGTGCTCCCGGTCGTGGTGGCCGGCATCGTCTGGGGCTGGATCCTGCGGCCGGACGGCGCGTTCAACGGACTGCTCGACGCGGTCGGGCTCGGCGCGCTGCGGCACGACTGGCTCGGCGACCCGGACACCGCGCTGCCCGTGGTGATGGCGGTGATGATCTGGGTGCAGATCGGCTACCCGGTGGTCGTCTTCATGGCGGCGCTGGAGCGGGTCGACCCGGAGCTCTACGAGGCCGCCGAGCTGGACGGCGCCGGCTGGTTCCGCCGGTTCCGGGCGATCACCCTCCCGCAGATCCGGCCCGAGACGTTCGTGGTCGGGCTGACCTGCACCATCGCGGCCATGAAGGTGTTCGGGCCGATCTACGCGCTCACCCGGGGCGGGCCGGAGAACGCCACAAACGTCCCGTCCTACTTCGCCTACTACACCTTCTTCAAGAAGCTGCACGTCGGCTACGGCTCGGCGATCTCCATGGTGCTCACGCTGATCATCGTGGTGGTGAGCGTGCTCTTCATCCGGGCGCAGAACCGGGCCGAGCGACGGGACGGAGGGCTCTGATGGCCGTCACGACCACACCGGCCGCCGGACGGGCCCGCCGGGTCCGGGACCGGCACCACCGCGGCGCGGGCCGCTGGGTGGTGCTCGCCCTGGTCACCGTGGCGGCGCTGGTCATGCTGGTGCCGTTCGCGTTCATGCTGCTCAACGCCTTCAAGTCGCCCGGCGACTACTCGACGAACGGCCCGCTGAGCTGGCCGTCGGAGTTCTACACGAAGGGGCTGCGGACCTACTGGGAGCAGGTCGACTTCCCGGTGAAGCTGTGGAACTCGATCCTCATCTCCGGCTCGGTCGCCGTGGCCGGCGTGCTGGTCTCGCTGCTGAACGCGTACGCGCTGGGTATCGGCCGGGTCCGCGGCCGGCTCTGGATCATCGGCCTCTTCCTGCTGGCCAACATGCTGCCGCAGGAGGCACTGATCTACCCGCTCTACCACTTCGCCAAGGAAGCCGGGCTCTACAACACCCGGCTCGCCGTGATCATCATCTTCACGGTGATCCAGAGCGCGTTCGGCACCTACCTGCTGGCCTCGGTGCTCAGCACCTTCCCGCGCCAACTGCTGGAGGCCGCGGCGCTGGACGGCGCAGGCAGATGGCGGATCCTCTGGCGAGTGGTGCTGCCGAACCTGCGACCCACCCTCGCCGTGCTGCTGGTCTTCTTCTTCATCTGGACCTGGAACGAGTTCCTCATCCCGCTGGTCATGCTCATCGACAACCAGACGCAGACCGTCCCGGTCGCGCTCGCCTCGTTGCAGGGCGACCGGCTGATGGACGCCCCCACCACCAACGCCGGATCGCTGCTCAGCCTGGTCCCGGCGATCCTGTTCTTCCTCATCTTCCAGCGCACCCTGGCGCGCGGCATCACGGCAGGAGCCGAGAAGTGAAGTTCACCGACGGGTACTGGCAACTGCGCCCCGGGGTCCGGGTGCTGCGTCCCGGCACGGTCGAGTCGGTGGAGCCGGACGAGCGCGGGTTCACCGTGTTCGCCCCGACCGGCCGGACCACCGGGCGCGGCGACACCCTCAACCGGCCGGTGGTCACCGTCCGGTTCTTCTCCGCCGCGCCCGGGGTGGTCGGGGTGACCATCGGCCACCACACCGGCGGGCTGCCCCGGCAGCCCCGCTTCGCCCTCGCCGACTCCGCCGAGCACCCGGTGCACGTCGAGATCACCGGGCTGCACGCCCTGCTGACCACCGGCGAGCTGACCGTCCGGGTCGCCCTGACCGGCCCGTGGCGGGTCGACTTCCTCCGCGGCGACCGGCTGGTCACCTCCTCCACCGAGCGCAGCGTCGGCGTCGTCACCGACGCCGACGGCGGGACGTACGTGCACGAGCGGCTCGCGCTCGGCGTCGGCGAGACGATCCACGGCCTCGGCGAACGGTTCGGGGCGTACGTGAAGAACGGCCAGACCGTCGACATCTGGAACGCCGACGGCGGCACCGCCAGCGAGCAGGCGTACAAGAACGTGCCGTTCTACCTGAGCAGCGCCGGGTACGGCGTCTTCGTCGACCATCCCGAGCACGTCTCCTTCGAGATCGGCTCGGAGGTGGTGTCGCAGACCCAGTTCAGCGTGGCGGGGCAGTCGCTCACCTACCACCTGATCGACGGCCCCACCCCGAAGGACGTGCTGCGCCGGTACACCGCGCTGACCGGCCGCCCGGCCCGGGTGCCCGCCTGGTCGTACGGGCTCTGGCTGTCCACCTCGTTCACGACCTCCTACGACGAGAAGACGGTGAACGAGTTCATCGACGGGATGGCCGAGCGGGACGTGCCGCTGTCGGTGTTCCACTTCGACTGCTTCTGGATGCGGCAGTTCCACTGGGTCGACTTCGTCTGGGACCCGGCGACCTTCCCCGACCCGGAGGGCATGCTGCGCCGGCTGCACGAGCGCGGCCTGAAGGTCTGCGTCTGGATCAACCCGTACATCGCCCAGCGGTCGTACCTGTTCGAGGAGGGCCGACAGGCCGGCTACCTGGTGCGCCGGCCGGACGGCTCGGTCTGGCAGTGGGACATGTGGCAGGCCGGCATGGCGCTTGTCGACTTCACCAACCCGGACGCGGCCGCCTGGTACGCCGGCAAGCTCAAGGTCCTGCTCGACATGGGCGTCGACTGCTTCAAGACCGACTTCGGCGAGCGGATCCCGACCGACGTGGTCTGGCACGACGGCGCCGACCCGCAGCGGATGCACAACTACTACTCCTACCTCTACAACAGGACAGTGTTCGAGCTGCTGGAGGCCGAGCGCGGGGAGGGCGAGGCCGTCCTCTTCGCCCGGTCGGCCACCGCGGGCGGCCAGCAGTTCCCGGTGCACTGGGGCGGCGACTGCGAGTCCACCTTCGCGGCGATGGCCGAGTCGCTGCGCGGCGGGCTGTCGCTGGCCGCGTCGGGCTTCGGCTACTGGAGCCACGACATCGGCGGCTTTGAGGGCACCCCCGACGCGGCGGTGTTCAAGCGGTGGATCGCCTTCGGGCTGCTCTCCTCGCACTCGCGCCTGCACGGCTCCGGCTCGTACCGGGTGCCGTGGCTCTTCGACGACGAGGCGGTGGACGTGCTGCGCCACTTCACCCGGCTCAAGCTGCGCCTCATGCCGTACCTGGCGGCGGCCGCCGAGGAGGCGCACCGGGAGGGCGTGCCGATCATGCGGCCGATGCTGCTGGAGTTCCCGGACGACCCGACCGCCGCGTACCTGGACCGGCAGTACATGCTCGGCCCGGACCTGCTGGTGGCGCCGGTGCTGAGCTCGGACGGCCAGGTGACCTACTACGTGCCGGCGGGCACCTGGACCCACCTGGTCACCGGCGAGCGGGTGAACGGCCCGGGCTGGGTGACCGAGAAGCACGACGTGGACAGCGTGCCGGTGCTCGTCCGGCCCGGCGCGGTGATCCCGACCGGCGCCCGCGACGACCGGCCGGACTACGCCTGGGCCGACGGGGTGCGGCTGCGGCTCTTCGCGCCGGTGCCGGGGCAGCGGACCCGGGTCCGGGTGCCGGCCCCCGACGGCGGGCCGGGCGCCGAGTTCGAGGTGCGCTACCAGGACGGTACGGCCGGCGCCGAGCTGGTGTCGGGGACTTCGTCGGGGTACGTGGTGGAGGTGACGGGATGAGCACGGTCGAGTTTCCCGAGGGCTTCGTCTGGGGTACGGCCACGGCGGCCTACCAGATCGAGGGGGCGGCGCGGGAGGACGGCCGGGGACCGTCCATCTGGGACACCTACAGCCACACGCCGGGGCTGACGCGCAACGGGGACACCGGGGACGTGGCGGCCGACCACTACCACCGGTGGGCCGAGGACCTGCGCCACCTGGCCGAGCTGGGGGTCGGGGCGTACCGGTTCTCGATCTCCTGGCCGCGGGTGCAGCCGGGCGGCGCCGGCCGGCTCAACCCGGCCGGGGTGGACTTCTACTCCCGGCTGGTGGACCGCCTGCTCGACCTGGGCATCCAGCCGGTCGCCACGATGTACCACTGGGACCTGCCGCAGGAGGTGGAGGACGCCGGCGGCTGGCCGGCCCGGGACACCGCCCTCCGGTTCGCCGACTACGCCGCCGGCATCGTCGGTGCGCTCGGCGACCGCGTGCACACCTGGACCACGCTCAACGAGCCGTGGTGCTCGGCCTACCTCGGGTACGCCTCCGGGGTGCACGCCCCGGGCCGGACCGAGCCGGCCGCGGCGCTGGCCGCCGTGCACCACCTGAACCTGGCGCACGGCCTGGCCGGGCGGCTGGTCCGCGAGCTGGCCCCGGCCGCCCGACTCTCGGTCACGCTGAACCTGCACGTGATCCGGCCGGCCTCGGACTCGCCGGCCGACCACGACGCGGTACGCCGGATCGACGCGCTGGCCAACCGGGCGTTCCTCGGCCCGGTGCTCGACGGGACGTACCCGGCCGACCTGCTCGCCGACACCGCAGGGGTGACCGACTGGTCGTTCGTGCGCGACGGCGACGAGCGGACCGCCGCCGTGCCGCTGGACGTGCTGGGCGTCAACTACTACTCCAGCACCCTGGTCCGGGCCTGGGACGGGGTGTCGCCCCGGTCCGACGCGGACGGGCACGGCGCCTCGGCCCACACCCCGTGGGTCGGCGCCGGCGACGTCGACTTCCTGCCCCAGCCCGGTCCGCACACCGCGATGGGCTGGAACATCGACCCGGGCGGGATGACCGAACTGCTGCTGCGCCTGCACCGGGAGCACCCCGACCAGCCGCTGATGATCACGGAGAACGGCGCCGCCTTCGACGACGTGGTCTCCCCCGACGGCGCCGTGCACGACGACCGGCGGGTGGACTACCTGCGCCGGCACGTCGGTGCCGTGGCCGACGCGATCGCGGCGGGCGCCGACGTCCGCGGCTACTTCGTCTGGTCGCTGCTGGACAACTTCGAGTGGGCGTACGGCTACGACCGCCGGTTCGGGATCATCCGGGTCGACTACGACACCCAGGCACGCACCTGGAAGGACAGCGCCCACTGGTACCGCGGCCTGGCGACCACGAACCGGGTCCCGGACGCCTGACGGTCAGGGAAGCCGCTCGTCCGCCCAGCGGGCGAGCAACTCCAGCACCGGCCGGCGGCCGCTGCGGCCGGCCGTCGGTGTTCTGTCCGGACCTGGCGGCGAGTCTGCTGGAAAACCGGTGGAACAGCGCCGTTGTACGCCGTTACCGTGCTGCCGAGCCAGATCGTCCAGGCAGAGGACGTGCCGTTGTACACCCTGTGAGACCTCCCGAGCGCTGATTCGTCGCGCGTCGCGCATGTGCGCCGCGCTTCTTCTTGCTGCGGACTTCTCACTGAAACCGGTGTATTTCTGTGCTCATCAATTGGGTCGTCGCACCCACCTGCGTGCCCCTCGTCATCCGCCGTTGCCACGCGTGCCCGTCCGAGCGCTTCCGGGCGAGCGGCAAATTCCGCGTCAACGCCAACCACAAGCTCCTCGACGCCTGGCTCCTCGTGCTCTGTACCGGGTGCGGGGATACGGCGAAGCTCACGCTCCTCGAACGCACGAATGTCCGCTCCATCCGACCCGAGCTGCTGGGCCGGCTGCATGACAACGACCCGGGCCTGACCGCCGAGCTGCTCCAGGATCCAGGCGTGCGGCACCGTAATCGCATCGCCCTCGACTGGAACAACGCCTGGCGCCTCGACACCGGCGGATCGGATCACCTGGACCGCGAGGTGATCGACGTCGCGGTCCGCTTCGCGGCACGGATTCCGGTCCGGCCGGTGCGACTGATCGCGGAAGGCTGCGGGCTTTCGCGGGCCGAGGTCGAGAGACTGATCACGGAGGGGAAACTCGTGTCGGCGGTCCGGCTCAGCGGCAGGCTCTCCGGCGACTTCACCTTCACGCTCAAGCGCTGAGCCCTCATCGGGGCCAGGGCCTGTCCGGCACGATCCGCCGGACAGGCCCCGGCGCCGGCCCTACTTCGCCTCGAACCCGGGCTCGCGCCCGACCAGTTCCCGGTCCGCGAGGTCCTCGTCATACGCCATGCCCGCATCCTGGCACCCGTGCACGGCGTGCGGGAAGCAGCGGCCACGAGCGGCTCCGTCGACGGTCACGGCCTGGGCAGGTCGGCGCACAGCTTCCTCGGGAATGCCGGCTCCACGGTGCGGACCGGTCCGCAGCCGGCCTCCGTCGAACCGGCGATCGTGGCCCAGCCGCGCTGGCCGGCCCACCGCAGGAAGTAGCGGCGCACGTTGACCGTCGGCTCGCAGCCCGCCCTCGCCTCGGCGCCGCACGGCACCGGATCGAACGGCACCGTCATGACCAGCCACGTGCCGTCGCAGCCCTCAGGCGAGCCGACCGAGTGCCGCGACACGTCCATGCCCCGTACGGCGACGCTGATCCAGGCGGGGTCACAGTGGTCTGCCGGCATCGGGTCACAGCCGAACGTCGGATCGCAGCGGTGGTACTCCGCGCCGTCGCGCTTCCACGGCTCCTGGTTGAGCACGACGACGCGGCCGGCGATCGGCCCCGGCGCGGTCAACCTCACCTCGCCCGGTGTGTTGGTCGGGCAGGCCCCGACCACCCCCGACAGGCGCGAGTCCTGCACCACGTTGGCGAAGATGCGGTTGTTCTCCTCGACGAAGTAGGTGATCCGCGGATTCCGGGAGCATCCGTCGGCGTCAGCCAGCAGCGCCACGGTCAGCACGAGCGAGCGCGGGTCGTCGCTGAGGCGCACCGCCGTCACGTCGGCCTGGTAGGTGCCCCAGCGGGTGCCCTCGGCGGAGTCGGCCGGCGTGGGCCCGTCGCCCGGCGTGGGCACGTGGCCGGGTGTGGCGCAGCTCAGGAGCGCGGCCAGGCACAGCAGGGCGATGGCGAGTCGACGCATGGCGGTGAGTCTGGCCGCGCCGCCGATCCGCCGCATCCGTACGGGTACTCAGTCCACCTCAGACGCCGACCCGCTGCTCCGGGATGCTCAGGCCGTAGAGGGCCATCAGTTCCGGGCTGTCGATCCGGCTGCCGTCGGCCACCGCGTCGCAGGCGATGTCGACGATCTGGTCCTTGTGCGCCAGCAGGTAGGGCCGGGCGCCGACGTCGGCGCTGGCCAGGGTGGCGATGCCGGACCAGTGCCGGCGGCCGAAGAGCATCGGGTAGCCGCGCAGCCCGTCGTAGGTGGCGCAGGCCAGCACGTCCGGGTACGGCAGGGCGGCGACCCGGCGGATCGCCACGGCGGTGAGCCCGGGCATGTCCACCGGCACCACGACCACGGCCTCGATGGTCTCGTCGGTCAGCGCGGCCAGCCCGGCCCGGATCGAGGAGCCGACCCCGGTCCCCCAGGCCCGGTTGACCACCACGGTGGCCGCGCTCAGGTCGGTCGTCTGCCGCACCTGGTCGGCCGCCGCACCCAGCACGACCACGACCTCCACGCAGCCCGCCTCGGCCATCGTGTCGATCATCTGGCTCACCAGGGGCTTCTCCCCCTGGTGCAGCAGCGCCTCGGGTCCACCGATCCGGCGGCCCCCACCAGCGGCGATGATCATTCCTGCGATCCGGTTCAGCGGTGCCCCCTCGACCTGGGGGACAGACCGGAGGCAGCAGCGCCCGGTCCGTCCCGTCGTACGCACACCGGGCCCAACGAGCGCGCCGGGGTGCGGGTAGCGGGGCAAAACGGAAAATTGCCAACTATGCCGCGTCGGCGTAGCAGTCCACCACGGACAGGTCGAGCGGGAAGCGGACCGGCGTCTCACCGAAGAGCAGCCGGGTGGCCCGCGCCCCGGCCTCGGTGACCGCCGCGGCGACCGCCTCGGCGGCCTCGGCCGGACAGTGCACGATCACCTCGTCGTGCTGGAAGAAGACCAGCTCGGCCCCGCTGCCGGCCAACTCGGTGCGGAGCGTGGCCAGCAGCGTGGAGGCCCACTCGGCGGCGGTGGCCTGGATGACGAAGTTGCGGGTGAACCGCCCCCGCGAGCGGGCCGCCCGGGCGCGGGGGCTCTGCGGATCCGCCCCGGCGTCCACCACCGCCTCGTCGCCGTCGCCGAAGCCGACCGACCCCGGCGGGCAGGTACGCCCCAGCCACGAGCGCACCAGCCCGCCCGCCTCGCCGGTGCGGGCGGCCGCCTCGACGTGGCCGAACGCGGTCGGGTAGTTCGTCCTGAGCACCGCCAGGGCGGGCACCGCGGCGCCGCCGGTCTGCCCGTACATGGCGCCCAGCAGGGCCACCTTGGCCCGGGCCCGGTCACCGGCGAAGGCGTCCCGGGCCAGCGCCGCGTAGAGGTCACCGGCGCCACCGGCGGCGGCCAGCCGCTCGTCACCGGAGACCGCGGCGAGCACCCGCGGTTCGAGCTGGCCCGCGTCGGCCACCACGAAGGTCCAGCCCGGATCGGCCACCACGGCCCGCCGGATCACCTTCGGGATCTGCAACGCCCCGCCGCCCCGGGTGGCCCACCGGCCGGAGACCACGCCGCCCGGCACGTACTCCGGATGGAAGCGGCCGCCGGAGACCCAGGCGTCCCGCCAGGCCCAGCCGTGCGCCGTCCAGATCCGGTAGAGCTCCTTGTATTCCAGGACCAGCGGCACCGCGGGATGCTCCACCCCGCGCAGCACCCAGGCCCGGGTGTTCGGCAGCTCCACGCCGGCGCGGGCGAACGCCTTGAGCAGCTCGGCCGGGGAGTCGGCGTGCAGCTGGCGGACGCCGAACGCCTCGGCGATCCGGGCGGCCAGCTCGGCCAGCCGGCGGGGCGGACCGCCGACCGGGGACGCCTCGCCGAGCAGGTCGGCCAGGATCGCGTCGTGCACGTCGGCGCGCCAGGGCAGCCCGGCCGCGCCCATCTCGGCGGCGATCAGCGCGCCGGCCGACTCGGCGGCCACCAGCAGCCGGAACCGGCCGGGGTGCGCGGTCCGC
>NZ_MUYZ01000269.1:0-9621 GCF_003013775.1 Micromonospora sp. MH33 | reverse complement strand
ACCAGTCCGGGGTATAAATCAATTTGGCACTGGCTTATCAAGCACCCTGTTGAGTTCTCAAAGAACAACCACACACCGTCCGAAAGCCCCACTCCGTAGGGCCCCCGTCCGGGGCAACCTCTCTAACTTACCCGGCCCGATCTTCGCTGTCAACCTCATGTTTTTGAGGTGATCAACTTGGTTCAGCCCGATCCACGCTCACGCACGCCGTAGTCGGCGGTCGTTACTGTCGTGGGTTCCGGCGGACCGGCCGATCGCCGCTTTCGCGGCCACCCGCCCGGCTCCCTGCCGGCTTTCGCACTCTACCCGGTCGGCTTCGCGATCGCAACCCCGTGTTCCCGGAGTGCTCCGCACCGCCCGATCCTCAGTCTGGCTCGGCGTCGCCGCCACCAGCCTGGCGCCCGTTCTCGGCCGGTTTGTCCGGCCTCCCGCGTGCAGAGAGAAAGTTACGCGGACGGCTCCGAGAAGGCAAATCAACGATCGTCATTCCCCGAGCCGCCGGCGCACCGACGACACGGGACGACCGAAAGCCACGATCGGACGGGACCGCCGCGGGCTCATCCGTGCCAGAGTGTCTGGCATGGATGACGTGTCCCGACTCCCGGCGACGACGCTCGCCGAGGAGGCCCTGCTCGGGCTTCTGCTGCCGTTCTGGCAGCTGGTCATCGGCGCCTTCGTGCTCGTCGTCGTCCTGGCGTCGGTGCGACGCCTCGCCCGGCGCGGTCCGTCCCGGATGACCACCGCCCTGCTCGTCACCGCGGTGGCGATCGCCGGCTTCACCGTGCTCGGCGTGCTGCTGGAGAGCTGAGCGGGAGTTCAGAGCCGCCGGTTCGCGAGGCTGGGCACCTCGACGCGAATCGTCCGCAGACGGTCGAGGTCCAGGTCGGTCACGGCAAGCCCCGGGCCGTCAGCCACCTGGGTGAGCACGGTGCCCCACGGGTCCACCACCATGCTGCGCCCGAAGCAGGTCCGGCCCGGCTCGTGGTCGCCCGTCTGGCCTGCGGCCGCGACGTAGCACTGGTTCTCGATCGCCCGGGCCCGGAGCAGCACCTCCCAGTGGTCGCGCCCGGTGTGCATCATGAACGCAGCCGGCACGACCAGCAGCTCCGCCCCGCCGTCGACGACCAGTTGCCGGTAGAGCTCGGGAAACCGGAGGTCGTAGCAGATCGACAGGCCGACCCGGAGACCCTCGACGTCGACCACCACGGGCTTCTCACCCGGCGCCACGGTGGCCGACTCCTGGTAGGAGACCCGGCCGGGAATCTCGACGTCGTACAGATGGATCTTGCGGTAGCTGGCGGCGAGCGCGCCGTCCCGGTCGAAGACCAGCGAGGTGTTCCAGGTGTGCTCGGGGTCCGGACCGGCCTCGTGGAACGAGCCGGCGATCACCCAGATGCCGAGCCGGCGGGCGGCGTCCGCGAAGAACCGGCCGACCACGCCGTCGACCGGTTCGGCCGGGGGCATGCCGGCGGCGAGGCCGAGGTAGTCCACGTACTCCGGGAGGACGGCGAGGTCCGCGCCGGCCGCCGCGGCCCTGGCCAGCAGGGCCTCGGCGGCGGCGAGATTCGCGGTTCGGTCGTCACGGGCGTTGAGCTGACAGACGGCGACACGCATGACGCTCAGCGTACGGGCGGAGGACGGGCGGCGACAGGGCTCAGACGCTCGCCAGCACGAGCGCGCCGGCGGCGAAGCCGAGCCCGGCCAGTTGCACCGGACGGAGCCGTTCGCGGTCGACCGCGAGCGCGAGCAGCACGGTGCTCACCGGGTAGAGCGCGGCGATGGCGGCCACCACGCTGAGGTGCCCCCGGCCGGCGGCGGCCAGGAAGAGCGCGTTGGCCGCCGAGTCCAGCAGGCCGGCCGCCGCGGCCCAGCGGAGCACGCGCGGTCCCAGCCGCAGGCGTACGCCGGTGCGGACGGCGAGCGCGAGGCCGAAGGCGATGGAGCTGACCCGTACCGCGGCCACCGGCCACATGCCGGCGCTCTCGTCGGCCTGGCCGAGCAGCGCGAAGAAGATCCCGAAGAGCAGCCCGGCGCCGAGGGCCATGCCGATCAACCGGCCGGACACCCGCCCGGTGGTGCCGCCCTCCCCCAGGCTGACCAACGCGATGGCCACCACGGCCAGCCCGGCGCCGGCGAGCGCGACGGTGCCTGGGGAGTGTGCCGTGACGAGTCCGGCGACGATCGGCACGACCGCGGCCGTGATCGCGGTGACCGGTGCGACGACCGCCATCATGCCGCCGGCCAGGGCCTTGTAGAGCAGCATCACGCCGGCCGCGCCGGCCACCCCGGCCAGCAGCCCCCAGGCCAGGTCGAGCGGGCCGGGCGTGCCGGGCACGATCAGGACGAGGGCGAGCAGCAGCGGCACGCTGAGCAGTTGCGACACCACGGTCACCGCGATCGGGTCGGCGTGCCGGGACGCCTTGCCACCGGAGAAGTCGGCCGTGCCGAACGCGACCGCGGAGACCGCCGCGAGCACAATGGGGAACATCAGGCAGTCGTACCACAATATTGACCGCGAAGGATAGTGTGATGACCGACGCCGCAGGGCGGGTGGGCGCGGTGACCTCCGCGGTCGCCCGACAGGTACGCGAGCTGCGGGCCGCCCGCGGCTGGTCCTTCGAGGAACTGGCCGGCCGCTCCGGGGTGAGCAAGGGCATGCTCGTGCAGATCGAGGGGGCGCGGACCAACCCGAGCGTCGGCACGCTCTGCCGGGTCGCCGACGCGTTCGGCGTCAACATCGCCCGGCTGCTGGAACCGGCCGAGGAGAGCACCGTACGGGTCTCCCGGGCCGGCGACGCGCCGGTGCTGTGGCGGGGCGGGCACGGCGGCACCGCGCGGCTGCTCAGCGGACTCGGCGAGCCCGATCTGGTGGAGCTCTGGGAGTGGCGGTTGCAGCCCGGCGAGGCGCACCACTCCGCCGACCACCCGCGCGGCACCCGGGAGGTGCTGCACGTGCTGACCGGGACCGTCACGGTCAGCGTCGAGGGCGTCGACCACGAGGTACGCGCCGGCGAGACCGTGGAGTTCCACGCCGATCGCGAGCACGGCTACCGCACCGCGGGCGACGAGCCGGCGCGGCTGGTGATGGTGGTGGTCACCCCGTCGGGCGAGTGGGACCGGCGGACCCGGTCACGCGGACCGCGCCCGAGCTGACCCGGGCGCGGTCGCGGCGGGCGGTCAGGCCGACTTCTCCTCGCGGTCCCGGCGGGCACGCCGGCCGGTGAACTCGCGGGGAACGATGGTCGGGTTGACGTTCTCCAGGACGACCTCGCGGGTGATGAGCACCCGGGCGGCGTCGGGGTTGCTCGGCACCTCGTACATCACGGAGAGCAGGACCTCTTCCATGATCGCCCGCAGGCCGCGGGCGCCGGTGCCGCGGAGCATGGCCTGGTCGGCGATGGCCTCCAGCGCGGGCGGCTCGAACTCCAGCTCGACGCCGTCCAGCTCGAAGAGGCGCTGGTACTGCCGGACGAGCGCGTTGCGCGGCTCGGTGAGGATGCGGACCAGCGCGGAGCGGTCGAGGCTGCGCACGTTGGTGATCACCGGGAGCCGGCCGATGAACTCGGGGATCAGCCCGAACTTGAGCATGTCCTCCGGCATGACCTGGCTGAAGATGTCGTCGGTGGACCGCTCGGAGACCGACCGGAGCCGGGCGCCGAAGCCGGTGCCGCCAGAGCCGGTGCGGGACTCGATGATCTGGTCGAGGCCGGCGAAGGCGCCACCGCAGATGAACAGCACGTTGGTGGTGTCGATCTGGATGAACTCCTGGTGCGGGTGCTTGCGCCCGCCCTGCGGCGGCACATTGGCCACCGTGCCCTCGAGCATCTTCAGCAGCGCCTGCTGCACGCCCTCGCCGGAGACGTCCCGGGTGATCGACGGGTTCTCCGACTTCCGGGCGATCTTGTCGACCTCGTCGATGTAGATGATCCCGGTCTCGGCGCGCTTGATGTCGTAGTCGGCGGCCTGGATGAGCTTGAGGAGGATGTTCTCCACGTCCTCGCCGACGTAGCCCGCCTCGGTGAGCGCGGTCGCGTCGGCGATCGCGAACGGGACGTTGAGCATCCGGGCCAGGGTCTGCGCCAGGTGGGTCTTGCCGCAGCCGGTCGGGCCGAGCAGCAGGATGTTGGACTTGGCCAGCTCGACGCCGTCGCTACCCGAACCCGGGGCGCCGGCGGCCTCCGCCTGGATCCGCTTGTAGTGGTTGTAGACCGCGACGGCGAGGGCCTTCTTGGCCTGCTCCTGACCGACGACGTAGTTGTCGAGGAACTGGCAGATCTCCATCGGCTTGGGAAGCTCTTCCCACTTCACCTCGCCGGACTCGGCCAGCTCCTCTTCGATGATCTCGTTGCAGAGATCGATGCACTCGTCGCAGATGTAGACCCCGGGGCCCGCAATCAGCTTCTTGACCTGCTTCTGCGACTTGCCACAGAAGGAGCACTTGAGTAGGTCGCCGCCGTCACCGATCCGTGCCACCTACGTTCTCCCTGCACTCGTCGGCCGGTACGCCGGCCCTGACCTGCGGGCGCCGCGCGCCCGTCCGTCCTGTCGTCCCACCTCGCCGGTCCGACCCAGCGAAGCGGCACAGACCCGACGTTACCCGCTGGCGGGAGTTTCTCCGACCCCCAAAACGGGTGTGTCAGAGGTCGGCCGGGAACGACGCCCCGGCCGACCTCCGACCTCGCACTGCTCAGCCGGCGGCGTGAGACGCCAGCAGACCCTTCTTGCGGCTGGTCAGGATCGTGTCGACCAGCCCGTACTCCTTGGACTCCTCGGCCGTCATGATCTTGTCACGGTCGATGTCCTTGCGGACCTGCTCGATGGGACGGTTGCAGTGGCGGGACAGCATGTCCTCCAGCTGCGTCCGCATCCGCAGGATCTCCCGGGCCTGGATCTCGATGTCCGACCCCTGGCCGTAGCCGCCCTCGGTGGCCGGCTGGTGGATGATGATCCGGGAGTTGGGCAGCGCCATCCGCTTGCCCGGGGTGCCCGCCGAGAGCAGCACCGCCGCCGCGCTGGCCGCCTGGCCGAGGCAGACGGTCTGGATGTCCGGGCGGACGTACTGCATCGTGTCGTAGATCGCCGTCATCGCGGTGAACGAGCCACCCGGCGAGTTGATGTACATGATGATGTCGCGGTCCGGGTCGGTGCCCTCCAGCGTCAGCAGCTGGGCCATCACGTCGTTGGCCGACGCGTCGTCCACCTGGACGCCGAGGAAGATGATCCGGTCCTCGAAGAGCTTGTTGTACGGGTTGGACTCCTTCATCCCGTACGACGTGCGCTCGACGAACGACGGCAGGACGTATCGGTTGTGCACGGCCGCGAACTGGGGCGGCAGGCTCAGGTCGGTCATCGTCAGCTCCTCAGCTCAGGGTCCCGGCGCCATCCGGAACCTGCGCGGCCCCGATGATCACCTTGTCGATGAAGCCGTAGTCCATGGCCTCCTGGGCGGTGAACCAGCGGTCCCGGTCCGAATCCGCCTCGATCTGCGCCTGGCTCTGGCCGGTGTGGTGGGCGACCCGCTCCTGGAACATCCGCTTGGTGTAGAGCATCTGCTCGGCCTGGATCGCGATGTCCGACGCGGTGCCGCCGAGGCCACCGGAGGGCTGGTGCATCATGATCCGCGCGTGCGGCAGGGCGTAGCGCTTGCCCTTGGTGCCGGCGCAGAGCAGGAGCTGGCCCATCGACGCGGCCATGCCCATGGCCACGGTCGACACGTCGTTGTCGATGAACTGCATGGTGTCGTAGATCGCCATGCCGGAGTAGACCGAGCCACCCGGCGAGTTGATCCAGAGGTTGATGTCGCGGTCCGGGTCCTCCGCCGCGAGCAGCAGGAGCTGCGCGCAGATGCGGTTGGCGACCTGGTCGGTCACCTCGCTGCCCAGGAAAATGATCCGCTCCTTGAGCAACCGGTTGTAGACCGAGTCGTCGAGGTTGCCAATGGAGTCGCCACCACGGGCCTCGATCGCCCGGAGCGACTTCTTGGGGATGTGCATGTCGGTCATGGCAGCCCTTCGCTCTCCGTACCGTCCTACCCGACACTAACCGCTCAGCCGGGGGGCGTACTCCCGGTCGGGGCACTGTTCGCTCTCAGCGCAGTCACCCCGGGGGCGTACCCGGAAAGGGTTTCGGCCGCCGCCCGGCGCGGAGCGCGGGACGGCGGCCGACACCCGACGATCAGTGCTGGTGGTCGTGCTCGGCCTCGTTCTGGGCCCGCAGCGCGTCGAGGGAGACCTCGTTGCCCGCCGCGTCCTTGATCTTGATCTTCTCCATCACCGACGCGAGCGCCTTGCCCCGGCGGACGTCACCGAAGACGGCCTGGGCGGCGCCGGAGCGGACCAGCTGGTCGTAGTACTGCTGCGGGGCCATCCCGGCGCGCTGGGCGCGGTGGACGATCTCGTGACCGAACTCGTCGTCGGAGACCTGGACGTCCTCGGCGTCGGCGAGAGTGTCCAGCAGGAGCTGGATCTTGACGCCCTCGGTGGCGGCCTCGGTCAGCTCGGTGTCGATCTGCTCCTCGGTCTTCTCCTCCGCGGCGAGGTACTCCTCCAGGGAGGCGCCGATGCGCTCGAGCTGGTCGACCATCGCGGCCTTGCGGCTCTCGACCTCCTCCTTGACGACACCCTCCGGCGCCGGCACCTCGGCGGCGGCGACCATCTGCTCAAGGGCCTTGTCGCGGGCGGCGTAGATCTGCTCGACCTGCTTGCCGCGGGTGACCCGCTCGCGCAGGTCGGCGCGCAGCTCCTCGATGGTGTCGAACTCGCTGGCCAGCTGGGCGAAGTCGTCGTTGAGCTCGGGCAGCTCCTTCTCCTTGACCGTGCGGACGGTCACCGCCACGTCGGCGTCCCGGCCCGCGTAGTCGCCGCCGACCAGCTGTGTGGAGAAGGTGGTGCTGTCGCCGGCGGCCAGGCCGACCAGCGCCTCGTCCAGCCCCGGCAGGAGCTGCTTGCTGCCGACCTCGTGCGAGATGTTGCTCGCCTGACCGCCCGGCACGTCCTCGCCGTCGACGGTGGCGTTCAGGTCGATCTGGACGAAGTCGCCCTCCTGGGCGGCCCGCTCGACGGTCTTCAGCGTGGCGAACCGCTCGCGCAGGCTGTTGACCTGCTCGTCGATCTCGCTGTCGGCGATCTGGATCTCGTCCACGGTCACCTCGATGGTGGCCGGGTCCGGCAGGGTGATCTCCGGACGGACGTCCACCTCGGCGGTGAAGTTGAGCGAGTCACCGTCGTTGAACTCGGTGATCTCGACCTCGGGGCGGCCGAGCGTCTTCAGGTCGTGCTCGCGGACCGCGGCCAGGATGTTCTGCGGGATGGCCTCCTGCACCGCCTCGTTGAGGACAGTGCCCCGGCCCACCCGCTGGTCGATCACGGCGGCGGGCACCTTGCCCCGGCGGAAGCCGGGAACCTGGACCTGCTGGCCGATCTCCCGGTACGCCTTCTTGAGGCTCGGCTCGAGCTCGACGAACGGCACCTCGATGGCGAGCCGCACGCGCGTCGGGCTCAGAGTCTCGACGGTGCTCTTCACAGGCGTACTCCTTGACGGATCTCAGTTGAGTCTGGGCGTGATTGCGCGCATCGAGTGTAGGCGAGCCGGCCTGCGGCATCAGCAGCGCCCGGGCACCGCGCGGAAAAAATCGGCGGTTCCCGGGCGACCCGGTCGCGAACGACAGTCGGGGTGGCGGGATTTGAACCCACGGCCCCTCGCTCCCAAAGCGAGTGCGCTACCAAGCTGCGCCACACCCCGTGGCGACGACGAGTGTATGCCGTCCGGGCGCGCCGGACGGTCACCGGGGCATACCGCCGGGGGTCGGCGCGGCGCGCGGTACTGGGCTGCGCGTCCCGTTCCGGGATTCGGTAGGCTGTCGGGCGCGTGCCGCGAGAGCGGGGCGCACGCGGGCGTAGCTCAATGGCAGAGCTTCAGTCTTCCAAACTGACGGTGCGGGTTCGATTCCCGTCGCCCGCTCCACCCAGCAGGGCCCAGGCAGACCGCATGATCGCGGCACCTGGGTCTTTCGCTTCTCCCCCGTGTTGCCAGCGGCAGTCCCGGCCGCAGGCCGGGCTCACCGAGGTACGCTCGCCGCCTCTTCCCCTGTCGGGCAATCGGAGGCGTGGCGGCAATGACCGGGCTGCCCTCCACCGCACTGGTCTCGATCCTCCTACTGCTCGTCGCGCTCGGGACCGACGTGTGGGTGTACACGGATGCCAGGCAGCGACAGCGGCGCGGGAACCGGGTCTCGGTTTCGCTCGGATCCTTCCGCGTCGAGAACCCGGAGACGTGGTTCCTGGGCTGCTTGATCCTCTGGGTGGTGTTCGTCCCGCTCTACCTGACGGCGACGGGCCGCAACCCCTTCGCGCGCAGCGGCGGCTGACGCACCCGTCCGGCACCGGCCGCGCCGGGGATCGGCCGGCGGCGAGGGCTGCGTACGATGCGGGGCCGGACGTCACCTCGTCGGGTGGAGGTAGTGGCGGATGTCAGGCCAGCGGGACGGTTTCGCCCTCGGCGTGGACCTCGGCACCTCGAACACCGTGGCCGTGCTGCGCTGGCCGGACGGGCGTACCCGACCGCTGCTGGTGGACGGCGAGCCCATGGTGCCGTCCGGTGTGTACGCCGACACCGACGGGCGCCTGCACGTGGGGCGGGACGCGCTGCGGCTGGCCCATGCCGACCCCGACCGCTACGAGCCGAACCCCAAGCGCCGCGTCGATGAGCCGGAGGTGACGCTCGGCGACCGCCGGCACACCCCGGCCGAACTGCTCGGCGCGGTGCTGCGCGCGGTGGGCGAGGCCGCGGTGGGCGCGCTGGGATTCCTGCCGCCCGCGGTGGTCACCTGTCCGGCCACCTGGGACGCCGACCGGCGGCAGGTGCTCGCCGAGGCGCTCGCCCTGGCCGGCTGGCCGTCGGCGGCCGAGCACACGCTCTCCGGTCCCACCCCGCCCGGTACCCGGCTGCTGCGCGAGCCGGTCGCGGCGGCCCGCTACTACACCGAGGTGCTGCGCCGGCCGGTCCCGGTGGGCGAGTCCGTGGCGGTCTTCGACTTCGGCGGCGGGACGCTGGACGTCGCCGTGGTCCGCAACGAGGGCGCGGACCCGTGGGGTGACTCCGGCTTCCGGGTGATCTCCTGCGGCGGCCTGGACGACCTGGGCGGGCTGGACCTGGACGCCGCCCTGCTCGCGCTGGTCGGTGCGCGGGTCGCCGCCACCCACCCGGCCCAGTGGGCGCGACTCAGCGAGCCGGCCGACACCACCCAGCGGCGGGAGCGGCTCCAGTTCGTCGAGCACGTCCGGGGCGCCAAGGAGATGCTGTCCCGCACCACGGCGGCGCCCGCGGCGGTGCCCGGGGGCCGGCCGCCGTGTCGCTGAGCCGGGCGGAGCTGGAGGGGGTGGCCACCCCGCTGCTGCGGCGGGCGGTCGCCGAGACCCGGCGGGTGATCGCCGCGGCCGGGCTGACCCCGGAGCGGCTCGCCGGGCTGTTCCTGGTGGGCGGCTCGTCCCGGATTCCGCTGGTGGCCCGCATGCTGCACGCCGAACTGGGGATCGCGCCCACCGTGCTGGAGCAGCCCGAACTGCCGGTCGCCGAGGGCGCGCTGACCGACCTGCCGCTGCGGCGGAACCGGCCGGCCACCCC
>NZ_MUYZ01000268.1:0-9642 GCF_003013775.1 Micromonospora sp. MH33 | reverse complement strand
CACTGCGTCCCGCCGTGCTGGCCGGCGCATTCCCGTCCGGGCTCTCCGGCACCTCGTCCGGTGCCCGTCCGGGCGTCGGCCGGCGCCCATCGGGCCGGGCGGCCCGCGCGGCCCAGGACTGCGTCGCCTGCGCGCCCCACCGCAGCCCGCGCCGTTCCCGCTGGACCAGCCTCCGGTCGCCGTACGCGCACCGCGACGGCTGCCCGGCTGCTTGATCTGATCCGACGAACCTCACCTGGCTCGCTCGCTGTGCTCTGTTGCGTGGAAGGAACGTGAGGACGTGCCGGACCTGGAGCCGAACATGAACAGCAGCGGCCGGCGGCGACCCCGGCCACGGCCGCTCCGGTGGCGGCCTGACCGGCCGGGGCCCGCTCCCGGGGTGGTGGAGCGGGCCCCGGCAAGCGCCGGTCAGCGGTCGAGCAGCTGGTGGGCCGCCCGGATCCCGGTCCACGACTTCGGCTGGGCCGGAGCCACGGGGACCCGTGCGGCGGCGGCCGGCTCGGGGCGCCCGGCGGTGAACAGCCAGGTGGTGAAGACCGCGTCGAGGTCCCGGCCGGAGATCCGCTCGGCGAGCGCCTGGAACTGGGCGATGGTGCCGTTGCCGTAGCGGTGCTCGGCGGTCCAGGCCGGCAGGATCCGGAAGAACGCCTCGTCGCCGACGGCCAGCCGGAGCTGGTGCAGCGCCATCGCGCCCCGGTCGTAGACCGCGTCGGCGAAGACGTCGCCGGCGCCCGGGTCACCGGGGAGGACCTGCCAGAACTCCGAGTCGGCCGGGTAGTTGGCGTAGGTGAAGTCGAACAGCTCCTGGGCGGTGCCCTCGCCCTGCTCCTCCGACCAGAGCCACTCGGCGTACGAGGCGAAGCCCTCGTTCAGCCAGATGTTGCGCCAGTCGGCCACCGAGACCGAGTCGCCGAACCACTGGTGGGCGTTCTCGTGCACCACCACGTACGTGTTCGCGCCGCGCCGCCAGAAGCCGGGGCCGTAGACCGGGCGGCTCTGCGTCTCCAGGGCGAAGCCGATGCCGTCGACCGGGCCGGCCACGCCGCCCCGCGCCTCGAACGGGTACGGCCCGAACACGCCGCTCTCCCAGTCGATCACCTCGGCGGTGCGTTCGATGCTGGCCCGGGCGGCCGGCGCGCGCTCGCCCAGCGTGGTGCTGTACGCGTTCAGCACCGGCTGTCCGTTCGGCGCGGTGTCGGTGACGATGTCGTACTGCCCGATGGCCAGGAACGCCTGGTAGGTGGCGCCCGGCTTGACGCTGCGCCAGCTCCACCGGGTGCGGTTGCCGGCCTCGGGCAGCGGGGCGCGCGGCTGCACCCCGTTGCTGATCACCTCGACGCCGGTCGGCACCGAGACGGAGACGTCCCAGGTGGCCTTGTCGGTCGGGTGGTCGTTGCTCGGGTACCACCACCAGGCCGACTCGGGCTCGTTGACGGCGAGCGCGCCGTCGGCGACCCGGGTCCAGCCCGTGTAGCCCTGGACGAGGGTCTCCGACGGGACGCCGGCGTATTTCACCACGACGGTGAGCTGCTGTCCCTTGAGGATCGGCCGGGGTGCGGTGACCACCAGCTCGTGCGCGCCCTCCCGGGCGAAGCCGGCCGACCAGCCGTTGACCCGGACCGACTCGACGTCGAGGGCGAAGTCGAGGTTGAACCGGGACAGGTCCTGGGTGGCGGTGGCCAGGACCGTCGTGGTGCCGCTGAGCCGGTCGGTGGCCGGCTCGTAGCGCAGCCGGATGTCGTAGTGGCCGACGTCGTAGCCGCCGTTGCCGTAGTCGGGGAAGTAGCTGTCGCCCAGCCCGGGGCTGCCCGGGGTCGGGGTGGCCGCCGCGGGCTTCTTCGGCCGGCCCCATTCCGGTAGGGCGGCCTGGCCGGGGGCTCCGGTCACGACGGTGCCGGCGGTGGTGACGGTCAGGGCGGCGATGGCCGCCGTGAGAGCTCGTCGCACGGGGTGGACTCCCTCCATCGGGGGTGTACGCACCGCCAACCTAATCGATGGTTGTGAACGCACATGCCCCGGAACACGAGTCGGCGCTATTCAATTTATGCCGATGTTTCGATAGGATTACCGACTAGTAACAAGCTCCGACCCCCTGGCCACGCGCGCGGTCAACGGGCTCCACCACCCCTGTCCCGTGGAGGTCCTGTCATGTCCCGTCGCGCCCGCACCGCCCTGGCCGCGCTGCTCGCGGCCGTCCTCGGCGCCGTGCTCGTCCCCGGCGTCGCCAAGGCGGCCACCGTCAACTACGTCGCCCTCGGCGACTCCTACTCCTCCGGCGTCGGGGCCGGCCCGTACGACCTCTCCACCTGCCTGCGCAGCCAGAAGTCGTACGCCCCGCTCTGGGCCGCCGCGCACGCGGTCACCAGCTTCAAGTTCCCGGCCTGCGGCGGCGCGGTCACCGCCGACGTCATCAACAGCCAGGTGAACTCGCTGAGCACCGGCACCACCCTGGTCACCGTCACCATCGGCGGCAACGACGCCGGCTTCGCCGACGTCATCACCAGTTGCCGGTTCGGCAGCACCTCGACCTGTGAGGGCGCCGTCAACGATTCCCGGGCCTTCGCCACCGCCACCCTGCCCGGCCGGCTCGACAACACCTACGCCGCCATCCGGAACCGGGCGCCCAACGCCCGGCTGGTGGTGCTCGGCTACCCGCGGCTGTTCGAGACGAACTACTGCGGCCTGCTGGCCATGAGCACCTACAAGCGGACCATCCTCAACCAGGCCGCCGACCTGCTCGCCACGGTGATCGCCGACCGGGCCCGGGCGGCCGGGGCCACCTTCGTCGACGCCCGGCCGTTCTTCGCCGGCCACGGCGTCTGCGCCGCCGACCCGTGGATCAACGACGTCAGCGGGCTCATCGAGGCGTACCACCCGGACGCCGACGGCTACCGCTACGGCTACCTGGCCGCGCTGACGGCCGCCTGCCGCTGCCGTCCGCCGATCAGCGCGCCGGCACCAGCTCGCCGGCCAGGTCCGGCTCGGTGCCGCGCACCGTCGGCTCGGCGTGCCGTGCCCGGGCCGCCCGGCGACCGGAGGGCACGGCCAGGGCGGCCACCGCGGCAGCCAGCGAGATGCCGGTGAGCAGCAGGAAGCCCATGGTGAACCCGGCCTCGCGGGGCAGCCCGCTCGCCTGCGGGTGGGCGGTGATCACGGTGCTGGCCACCGCGGCGCCGATCGCGCCGCCGATGGTGCGGATGTTGGCGTTCATGCCGGTCGCCACGCCGGTCTGGCGGGCCGGCATGTTGGCCACGATGAGGTTGGCCATCGAGGCGAAGGCCAGCCCGATGCCGAGCCCCACGAGGCCGCCGGCCACGCCGATCTCCCAGCGGGTGTCGTGCGCGACGGTCAGCATGGCGGCGGCGAGCACGTTGAACACGGCGCCCGTGGCCAGTTGCGCCTTGGCGCTGAACCGGGCCGCCAGCCGGCCGGCGACGATACCGGCGACGAACATGCCGACCAGCATGGGCAGCATGAGCAGTCCGGCCTGGGTGATGCTCGTGCCGAAGCCGTACCCGGCGCTGGTCGGGATCTGCACGAACTGCGGCAGGAAGGCGTAGACGGCGAACATCGAGGCGCCGTAGAGCAGGGCGACCAGGTTGGTCGTCCAGACCGCGGGCAGGCGCATCATCCGCATGTCGATGAGCGGGTTCGCCGAGCGGGCCTCGGCCACCAGCCAACCGGCCAGGAGCACGCCGGCGAGCACCAGCAGGCCGGTCACCCGGCCGGAGGTCCAGCCCCAGGCCGCGCCCTTGCTGACCGGCAGCAGCAGCGCCACGAGCCAGCCGGAGAGGAGCAGGGTGGCCGCCCAGTTGACCCGGCCGGGGGTACGCACCGGCGACTCCGGCACGAACCGGTGCGCCGCGAGCGCGGTGAGGCCGACGACGACCATCGGGATCCAGAACAGCCAGCGGTAGCCCAGGGTGGCGACGATCGGCCCGGCCAGTACGACGCCGAGGCCGCCGCCGGCGGCGACGATCGCCGAGATCGCCGCGACGGCCGAACTGACCCGGGCGGCGGGGAACTCGTCGCGGATGATGCCGAACGAGAGCGGGAAGACCGCGCCACCGATGCCCTGGACGACCCGGGCGGCGATGAGCATGCCGATATTGGGCGCGACGGCCGCCAGCAGGCAGCCCAGCGCGAGCGCGGCGAGGGAGACGACCAGGGTCCGCTCCTTGCCGACCATGTCGCCGATCCGGCCGAGGACCGGCGTGAAGATCGACGCGGACAGCAGGTAGGCGGTCAGTACCCAGGTCACGGTGTTCTGCGAGGTGTGCAGGTCGTGCTGGATGGTGGGCAGCACCGGGGTGATCAGCGACTGGAGCATCGCGAAGAAGCCGGCGCCGGCCGCGAGGACGAGGAAGGTCAACCGGCGCGAGTCGCGCCGGACGGTGTCGATCACGGAAATGACTCCCGTTCGTGGGGCGAGGTGTTTCCGGGCGGGCCGCTCGCGCGGAGGGGCGACGGTGGCGGCCCAGGGGGTGTCTCAGCGGTCTGCGGGCATGGTGGGACCTCCCGGGGTCCGATGTCTGGTTCGCCGATCACGGTGGGTGGGATCGGCGGGGAAAGCCGGAGTAAGCTATCCGGAGGCAAGGCTCCGGTCAGTTCCGGAGGGGTGCCTCCACTAACGTATCGGAGGGGTGCCTCCGCTTGCAAGGGGAGAGGGGTGACGCCCGTCATGGCCAGCGCCGACCAGCTGGGCGAGGTCTTCGCCCGGCGCCCGAAGCGGGCCGATGCCCGGCGGAACTACGACGCGCTGATCGCCGCCGCCCAGGAGGTGTTCGGCGAGTGCGGCGCCGGCGCCTCCCTGGAGGAGATCGCCCGGCGGGCCGGGGTGGGCATCGGCACGCTCTACCGGAATTTCCCGAAGCGGCGCGACCTGTTCGAGGCGGTCTACGTCGAGGAGGTGCGGGCCCTCAGCGCGTCCGCCGCCGACCTGGCCGGCCTCCCGCCGTGGGACGCCCTGGTCGCCTGGCTGCACCGGTTCGTCGCCTACGTCGGCACCAAGCGGGCTCTCGCCGAGGAACTGGTGCACGACTCCGAGGTGTTCCGCACCTGCCGCACCGAGATCTACGCCGCCGGCGAGCCGTTGCTGCGCCGCGCCCAGGAGGTCGGAGTGGCCCGGCCGGACGCCACCTTCGACGACGTGGTGCGGCTGGTCAGCGGGATCATGGCGTACCAGTTCTTCGAGCCGGCCCAGCGCGACCGGGTGCTGGGCATCGCCCTGGACGGCCTGCGCCTTCCGGCCGCGCCCCGCTGACGGGGACGGTCCACGCGGGACGCCCGGGTCCCGGCCCGCACGGGAGAAGCTCCCGGCGGGCGGCCTCGAACTGCTCCACCTGCTGGCGCGGCTGCTCCGGCGGCCCCGCCGCGGCGACCGGCGGCCCGGCCGCCGACGCCGCCCGCCCCGGACCCGACGACGTCGCGGGGGTGCTGCGCGAGCTGCACCGGCAGCTCTCCGTGGAGGCCTTCGGGGCGGCCCGGCTGCGGTTCCGGCACTACCCGCTGGCCGACTGGCTGATGCACCAGAGCCTGGCCGTCGGGGTGGACGCCGCGGACAGCGGCCGGGCCGCGCTGGTCCGCCGGCTGCGCGACTGGCGGGGCCGGCGGGCCGGCGACGATCCCCAGGTGGGCGGGGGCTCGGCCGTCGGCACCGCGCTCCAGGTCCTGCTCTGGCTGCTGCGCCGGGCCATGCCGAGCGTGGTGTTCCGGATCGCCGTGTCCGGCCGGGTGCCGGTGTTCGGGCGGCAGTACCGCTGGTTCATGCGGCAGCAGTACCTGGCGCCCCGGCAGTCGGTGACCTTCCTCGGCTTCGCCGAGCGGCTCACCGCCGGCTGGCGCGACGGCGAGCACCCGGCCCAGGTCGAGAAGCTGCTGCTGCACGCCTTTCTTGAGGACCTGCGGCAGGCGTACCGGCGGCGGTTCTGGCGGCCGGGGGACTGGCGGCGCACCGCGTACCCGGTGCTGCTGCTCGACGGGGTGGCCACCGACAACGTCGGGCACACCCTGGCCCGGCTGCTCGACGAGGTACGCAACGAGACCGGCCGCAACGACCCGCTGCTGGTGGTGGCGGTCGCCGCCGGCCCGCCGCCGGAGCCGGCCGCGGCCCGCCCGGTGGTCCAGGCCGAGGAGGCGTACGAGGAGTGGGCCGAGGCGCTGCCGGAGATCCGGCGCCTGCGCCGCCCCGGCGCCTGGCTCGTGGTGCTGCGGATCGACGGCGACGACCTCGGCGCCCCGGTGGGCGTCGCCCCGCCGGCGCTGGTCGCCCCGACCCGCCCTGGTGGTCGCGGCGGTTCCTGCCGGCCGCCGTGGCCCTCGTACTGCTGGCCGGGGTGGGCGTGTGGGCCACCGCGCGGTGGGCGCCGGACTGCCGCCCCTGGCCGGCCGACCGGGTGACCGTGCGGCTGGTCGGCGGCGAGTGCGTCGGCTACAGCGACACCGCCGGCCAGGTCTTCAACAGCGAGCCCGGCCAGGACCGGCTCCGCGCGGTGCAGCGGCGGATCTTCGCGCAGAACCGGGCCGCCGAGGAGGTGTGGCGGCGCAGCGACCACCGCCGCCCCTACCTGACGCTGGTCTACCTGGGCAGCCTCACCGGCAACCGGACCCGGGCGGACGAGGAGTCGTACGTCTCCGAGCGCGAGGAACTGGAGGGCATGGCGACCGCCCAGTACGCGCTGCTCAAGGAATCGGCCGCGGCGGACGACGCGGCGCTGCTGCACATCGTGGTGGCCAACGCCGGCCGGCAGATGCGGCACGCCGGCGAGGCGGTCCGGCTGCTGGAGGGGCTGGCCCGCGACGATCCGACGGTGCTCGGCGTGGTCGGGCTGGTGGACAGCCGCGCCAGCACGGCGTCGGCGCTGCGGGAACTCAACCGGGTCGGCCTGCCGGTGCTGGCGCCCACCCTGTCGGCCGACCGGATGGACGCCAACTCCAGCCTCTACCTGGCCATGTCGGCGCCCAACCGCGAGCAGGTGCGGATGGTCGAGGCGTACGCCCGGCAGGTGCTGCGGGTGGGTGAGGCGCACGTCTACTGGACCACCGGCGAGGGCAGTTCGCTCGCCGAGGACCTCTACGTCGCCACCCTGGTGGACGGGCTGCGGGAGCGGTTCGGCAGCCGGCTCACCCGGCTCGACGAGTGGCGCAGCGGGCGGCGGATGACCCAGGAGTGCGGCTACCGGGGGATGCTCTTCTTCGCCGGGCGCTGGTCGGAGTTCGACGGGTTCCTGCGGGCGCTCAAGGAGTGCGGCGCCGACCCGCCCCGCCACCTGGTCGCCGACGACTCGGTGAACCGCTACATGGCCAATCCGGGGCTGCGGGCCAGCGCACCGGGCAACCTGCCGGTGACGTACGTGTCGAAGGCCGCCCTGGCGACCTGCGCCGCGCTGCGGGCCGCGCAGGCGCGGCGCGACGACGCCCGGGGCAGCTTCCTCACCTGGATCGGCGCGGACGACCTGCTCGACCCGCCGCGCTGCCGCGACGGGGCCGGCCCGCCGGTCGGCGAGCGGGTCAGCCTCGCCTACGACGCCGCGATGATGGTGGTGCGCGCGCTGGAGAGCCTCGCCGCCCGGTTGCGGCACGCCGACACCGGCCGGCGCTGGGAGCCCCGCTCGGTCAACCCGGTCGGGGTGCACGCCGAGGTGCTGCGGCAGAACGCCGCCGGCGGCTACCCGGGGGTCGGCGGCCTGGTCCGGTACGCCCCGGACTCCGGCGAGCCGGTCGCCAAGCGGCTGGCGCTGCTCACCGTGGCCCGGGTGCCCGACGTGGCCGCCGCGCCGGTCGAGGTGTTCGCCTGCGGGGTGGCCGACGGCGGCCCGGATCCCGGCTGCCGCCCCCGCTGACGACGCGACGGCCGGCGGCCCGGGGGGCCGCCGGCCGTCACCGTCGGAGTCAGGACGCGGCGAGGTCCGCGTTGCTCGGCCGGCCCCAGGGGCCAGTGATCGCGAAGACGTAGCCCGGGGACTGGATGTTGGCGAACAGGATCTTCCCGTCCGCGCTGAACGTCGGGCCGGTGAACTCGCTGTCGTTGAGCTCGTTGCGGGCCAGCGGGTACGCCTTGCCCTGCTCGGTCACCCCGACCAGGTGCGACACGCCCTCGCCGTCCTCGGCCAGGATCACCCCGCCGTACGGGGAGACGGTGATGTTGTCCGGCCCGTCGTAGTTGCCGTTGTCCGCGTCCGGGTCGGGGTTCACGCCGAAGATGGTCTTCAGGGTCACGGTCTCGGTGCGCGGGTCGTAGAACCAGACCTGGCCGTCGTGCTCGTTGGTGCTGCCGTCGGTGTGCCGGGCGAAGCTGGCCACGAAGTACGCGCCGCCGTCGGCCCACCAGGCGCCCTCCAGCTTGCGGCTGCGGGTCACCTCGGCGTCGGTGAACTGCTTGCGTACCGAGACGGTCCGGGCGTCCCGGTCCGGCACGTCCACCCACTCCACCTTGTAGCGGGTGCCCGGCGTGGTGGCCTCGGAGAGGTCGGCCACGTGCTGGCTGCCCCGGAAGCAGGTCATCGCCTGCAGGCTGCCGGCGGTGTCCCCGTCCGGCCGCTGGGCGAGCGCCCGCAGGGCACCCTTGCCGGCCCGGAAGCCGGCCGGCGGGGTCCAGCGGAAGTAGAGGCCGTTCGGGCCGCCCGCGTCCTCGGTCAGGTAGATGGCGTGGGTGTACGGGTCCACCGCGACCGCCTCGTGCGCGTAGCGGCCGAGGAACTTCAGCGCCACCGGGTTCTGGTTGGCGGCCCGGTCGTGCGGGTCCACCTCGAAGACGTACCCGTGGTCCTTCAGGTACTTCCCGCCGGCCTTCTGCTCGGTCTCCTCGCAGGTCAGCCAGGTGCCCCACGGGGTGATGCCGCCGGCGCAGTTGTTGTGCGTGCCGGCCACGCTGACGTACTCGCGCAGCCGCCGGCCGCGCTGGTCGACCTCGATGGTGGTGGTGCCGCCGCGGGCGCCCGGGTCGTAGGTCAGCCCGGCCAGCGCCGGCACCGGGTACGGCTCGCTGCCGCCGATCTCGTGGTTGTTCACCAGCACCGACCCGTTCGGGCCGAGAAAGCAGCCGGTGCCGTCCGCGTCGCTCGGAGTGGCCTGCCCGGACTCCAGCAGGGTCACGCCCGCCTGGGCGACGATGGTGTACGAGAAGCCGGGCGGCAGGGCCAGCAGGCCGGCCGGGTCCGGGACGAGGTCGCCGTAGCCGACCGCCGGGCGGGTCGCCGCCCGGGCCGCCGCCGGGCCGGCGATGGCTTCCAGGTTGCCGGCCACCACGATGCCGAGGCCGGCGGCCGCGCCACCGTGCAGCAGGGCCCGTCGGGAGATGGGGGAGGAGGTCACGTCGTCGCCTTCCTGTTCACAGCGTTGCTCAGGGCAGAGGCAAGTCGGGCCGGGGGAACGGCGTCCGGTGGGAACGGCCACCGTGGGATGAACAGTGGACCAACGTCGGGTGCGCGCCGCGTACTGTGCCGGGCCGGCGCGCGTCCGTTAGGGTTCCCCTCGATCAGGTACGGCGGCGTCGGAGGGCGGACGGTGGGCAGGCTCGCGACGGCGTACCGGCAGGCGGTCGCCCTGCACCGGGAGGCCCTGCGCCGCTGGGAGGCGGCCCGGCGCGCACTGGCCGCCGCCGGCCCGGCGCCCGTCGGCAGCCCCGAGCTGGTGGCGCGGCTG
>NZ_MUYZ01000267.1:0-9656 GCF_003013775.1 Micromonospora sp. MH33 | reverse complement strand
CGCGTCGCGGGCGGCCACCGCCACGGGCGCGGCCGGGCCGCGCCGAGGCGCCCGGGCGGTCGGTTCAGCGGTCGGCGAGGAACGCCAGGACGCGGTCCCAGGTGAGGGCGGCGGCCGGCGCGTCGTGGTCGGGCGTGCCGGGATCGGTGAAGAGGTGCCCGGCGCCCGGGTAGCGGTGCACGGCCAGCTCGGCGCCGGCCGCGGTCATCGCCCGCTGCCACTCGTCCACCTCGTCCGGCGTCTCGTACTCGTCGGGATCGGCGAGGTGCATCCGCACCGGCAGGCCGGGGCGTACCGAGCCGGGGTCGCCGCCGGTGCCGTGCAGCAGGAGCAACGCCGCCGCCTCCGGTCGCTCGGCCAGCAGCGCCCCGGCGACGCCGGCGCCCATCGAGAAGCCGGCCAGCACGGTCTCGGCGGGCAGGTCGGCCGCCGCCGCCCGAGCCCGGTCGAGGACCGCGTCCTGGCCGATCTTCTCGAACAGCGCGAAGCCGGCCTCGACGGTCTCCGCGGCCGGCACCTCGTACAGGTCGGGGGTGGCGACCCGGTGCCCGGCGGCGCGCAGCCGGTCGGCGGCGGCCAGCACGGCGGGCCGCAGCCCGTAGACGGAGTGCAGGAGCAGGATGTGTGCCATCGGCCCATCCTGGCCCGCGCCCACCGGGCGGTCCGGCCGGCGCGCCGGTCAGTCCCGGGCGATGGTGCGGCTGCGGCCCCGGAACTCGGCGACCACCTCGCCGTCCCGCCAGACCGTGACGTCGTAGATGCCGCTGCGGCCGTGCCGGACCCGCTCGGTGGCCCGGGCCTCCAGCAGGTCGCCCTCGCGGACCGGGCGCAGGAAGCTGATCTCGCCGCCGGCGGCCACGGTGGCCGGGCCGTGGCTGTTGCAGGCGAGCGCGAACGCGGTGTCGGCGAGCAGGAAGACGAAGCCGCCGTGGCCGATGGCGTGGCCGTTGAGCATGGCGGCGGTGACCCGCATCCGCGCCACCGCCGCGCCGTCGCCGGCCGAGACCAGCTCGATGCCGAGCCCCTTGGACGCCACGTCGGCGTCGAACATGTCGTGGGCCGCGGTGCGGCCGTCGTCGCCCGCCACGTCAGCGCCCCTGCCGCTGGTCGACGATCCGGCGCATCTTGCCCATCGAGCGCTCCACCCCGTCCGGCTCGATGACCTGCACCGCCACGCTGACCCCGATGGTGTTCTTGACCTGCTCGACCAGGGCCGCCCCGGCCCGCTCGGCCTCGTCGGCGGCCACCCCGGCCCGCCGCTCCACCTTGACGGTGAGGGTGTCCATCCGGCCCTGCCGGTCCAGCACGCACTGGAAGTGCGGCGAGAGCGCGGGCGTGCGCAGGATCAGCTCCTCGATCTGGGTCGGGAAGACGTTGACCCCGCGCACGATCATCATGTCGTCGGTCCGGCCGGTGATCTTCTCGATCCGGCGCATGGTCCGGGCGGTGCCGGGCAGCAGCCGGGTGAGGTCACGGGTGCGGTAGCGGACCACCGGCATGGCCTCCTTGGTGAGCGAGGTGAGCACCAGCTCGCCCCGCTCGCCGTCGGGCAGCACCGCGCCGGTGACCGGGTCGATGATCTCCGGGTAGAAGTGGTCCTCCCAGAGGTGCAGGCCGTCCTTGGTCTCCACGCACTCGACGGCCACCCCGGGGCCCATCACCTCGGAGAGGCCGTAGATGTCCACGGCGTGCATGTCGAGGCGCTGCTCCATCTCCCGGCGCATGTCCTCGGTCCACGGCTCGGCGCCGAAGATGCCGACCCGCAGCGAGGTGGACTTCGGGTCGACGCCCTGGCGCTCCATCTCGTCGACGATGGCCAGCATGTAGCTGGGGGTGACCATGATGACCTCCGGCGCGAAGTCGCGGATCAGCATGACCTGCCGCTCGGTCATGCCGCCTGATACCGGGATGACCGTGCAGCCCAGCTCCTCGGCGCCGTAGTGCGCGCCGAGGCCGCCGGTGAAGAGCCCGTAGCCGTACGCCACGTGCACCCGGTCGCCGGGGCGCCCGCCGGCGGCCCGGATGGAGCGGGCCATCAGCTTCGCCCAGGTGTCCAGGTCGGCACGGGTGTAGCCGACCACGGTGGGGCGGCCGGTGGTGCCCGAGGAGGCGTGCAGCCGGGCGATCCGCTCCCGGGGCACGGCGAACATGCCGAACGGGTAGTTCTCCCGCAGCTCGGCCTTGCCGGTGAACGGGAAGCGAGCCAGGTCGGTCAGTTCGCGCAGGTCGTCGGGGTGCACGCCGGCCGCCGCGAAGGCCCGCCGGTAGTGCGGCACGTTGTCGTACGCGTGTCGCAGCGACCGGCGCAGCCGGTCCAGTTGCAGCGCCCGCAGCTCGTCGACGCCGGCCCGCTCGACGGGTTCCAGCTCGTCCGGACGAGGGGTGCGGTCCTGCACGGTGGCCTCCTGCGCGACGGGTCCGCCGACGCCGCGTCGCGCCGGGCGGGTGCCGATCACCGTACGCCCGTACGGCCCGTCCTGCCAGGTCAGGGGTCGGCGCCGACCGTCAGGGGTGGCCTGGCTCGACGGGTGGAACCGCGGGTCGGCGGATCAGTGGGCGCCGGGGAGGCGGTGCAGCGCGTCGACCAGCGGAGCCAGTTCGGGGGTGCGCTCGGCCTCGGCGAGCGCGTCGGCGAGCACCCGGTCGTGGGTGGGGCGGGCCCGCCCGAGCAGCTCCGAGCCGGCCGGGGTCAGCTCGGTGTAGATGCCGCGCCGGTCGTCCGCGCAGAGGACGCGGGTGAGCAGGCCGCGCTCTTCCAGCCGGGTGACCAGGCGGGTGGTGGCGCTGCCGGAGAGCGCCGCGGCCCGGGCGAGCTGCCGCATCCGCATGTGCCAGCCGTGCTGCCGGGAGAGCGCGTCGAGCACCGTGTACTCCACGACGGAGAGGTCGTGCTCCGCCTGGAGCGCGCGTTCCAGGGCGGTCTCGATGAGGCCGTGCAGCGCGGCGAGCGTACGCCAGCCCTGCGCGCGGATCTCGACCGCGTCGTCGGCGATCCCCATGGCGCCCCCTCCGGTGTGACCTGGACGCCGCCCAGGTTACCACCCTTGCGCCGATATAAAGCGCGTGCAACTATCTCGTTGTCAGCGCGGGTAGTTGCGCACGCTTCCTTTCCTCGGACACATCGATTGGGTACGTCATGACACTGCGCACCTCGGCCCTCCCCGGCGGCCTGATCGCCCTGGCGATCGGGGCCTTCGGCATCGGGCTGACCGAGTTCGTGATCATGGGGCTGCTTCCCCAGGTCGCCGCCGATTTCGCGGTCAGCGAGTCGGTCGCCGGCTGGTTGATCTCCGGGTACGCCCTCAGCGTCGCCGTGGGCGGGGTGGCGCTCACCGCCGCCGTCACCCGGCTGCGCCGCAAGCCGGTGCTGCTCGGGCTGATGGTGCTCTTCATCGCCGGCAACCTGCTCTCCGCCCTGGCCGGCGACTACGGGACCATGCTGGCCGGCCGGATCGTCGCGGCGCTCTGCCACGGCGCGTTCTTCGGCATCGGCGCGGTCGTGGCGGCCGGTCTGGTCCCGCCGGCCCGCCGGGCGGGCGCGATCGCCATGATGTTCGCCGGCCTCACCATCGCCAACGTCCTCGGCGTGCCGTTCGGCACCTTCCTCGGCCAGCACCTCGGCTGGCGCGCCACGTTCTGGGCGATCACCGCCATCGGGCTGGTCGCGCTCGTCGGCCTCGCGGTCCTGGTGCCCGGACGCGGGCCGGCCACCGACGCCGCCCCCGCCGGCGGACTGCGCGGCGAGCTGCGGGCGTTCACCCACACCCAGGTCTGGTTCTCGCTGGTGGTCACCGTGCTCGGGTTCGGCGGCATGTTCGGCGCGTTCACCTTCATCGCGTACACGCTGACCGAGGTGAGCGGCTTCGCCGCCGGAACCGTGCCATGGCTGCTGGTGCTCTTCGGCGTCGGGCTCTTCGCCGGCAACCTGGCCGGTGGCCGGGCCGCCGACGTGTCGCTGTCCCGGACCCTGGTCACCGTCCTCGCGGTGCTCACCCTGGTGCTGGTCGGTTTCGCGCTGACCGCCGCGAGCCCGGCGCTGACCGTGGGCTCGCTGGTGCTGATGGGCGCGTTCGGCTTCGCCACCGTGCCGCCGCTGCAGATGCGGATCATGAGGTACGCCCGCCGGGCGCCGACGCTGGCCTCCGGGGCGAACATCGCCGCGTTCAACGTCGGCAACGCGCTCGGCGCCTGGCTCGGCGGGCTGACCATCGACGCCGGCCTCGGCTTCACCGCCCCGATCTGGGCCGGCGCCGGGCTCACCCTGCTCGGCCTCGCGGTGCTGCTGGTGGCCGAGCGGCAAGCCCGGCGTACCCCGGCGGACGCGGCGGACGCCCGCGAGCTGGCCGACGTGGCGGCCTGATGCGGCGGGCCCACGGCCGGACGGCCGTGGGCCCGGCCGGACCCGACAGGACCGGGCGGGACGGCGTTATGCTCGGCCCGGCGGTGGGGCCCGCCGTCCCGGAACCCGCCGGGAGAACCGCGACACGCTCGCCAACGGTCCCTGCCAGTGATGCCCGTCCTGGTGGGAGGCACCGTGACCGGACCGTCCGAGTTCCGCGTCGACCCCGACGTCGACCTGCACGTCCCCGCCGATCGGCGCGAGCTGGCCACCCACCCGGCGGCCCTGCTCGGGGTCATCGCCGCCGGCGGGGTGCTCGGCGCGCTGGCCCGCGCCGGGCTCCAGGCCGCGTTCCCGCACCCGCCCACCGGCTTCCCGTGGGCCACCTTCGGCATCAACGTCGCCGGCTGCCTGCTGATCGGCGCGCTGATGGCGGTGCTGACGGCCCGCCCGCCCGGCCCGCTCGTCCGGCCGTTCCTCGGCGTCGGCGTGCTCGGCGGCTTCACCACCTTCTCCACCTACGCGGTGGACGCCCAGCGGGCGATCACCGCCGGGGCGCCCGGCACCGCGCTGGCGTACCTGGCGGCGACCCTGGCCGGGGCGCTGCTGGCGGTCTGGGCCGGAGACGCGGTCGCCGGCCGGCTGCTGGCCCGCGCCGGGGTCGAGGCGGCCCGGTGACCGTCCTGCTGATCACGCTCGGGGCGGCGCTGGGCGCGCCGCTGCGCTACCTGACCGACCGGGCCGTGCAGGCCCGCCACGACTCCCCCTTCCCGTGGGGCACCCTGACCGTCAACGTCGCCGGGTCGCTGGTGCTCGGCGCGGTGGCCGCAGCGCCCGCCCCGCCCGCGGTGACCGCGCTGGTCGGCACCGGCTTCTGCGGCGCGCTGACCACCTGGTCCACGCTCAGCTACGAGACGCTGCGGCTGCACCGCGAGGGCGCGCGCGGGTACGCCCTGGCCAACGTGCTGGGCAGCCTCGCCGCCGGCCTCGCCGCGGCCACCGTCGGATACGCCCTGGCCCGCGCCGTCACCGGCTGATCCGCCGGACCGCGTTCACCCCCGCACCGGGACGGCCGCAGCGGGCGCCGGATCAGGGTCGGCGGCGAGCCCGACCACCGGTCCGACCACGAAGACCGCCGGCGGCCGGACCTCGTCCCGCCCGGCGAGCGCGCCCACCTCGTCCAGCCGGCACCGGGCCGTCCACTGGTCGGGGTGGCCGGCGTCCCGGACCGCCAGCACCGGTGTCTCGGCCGCCCGGCCGTGGGCGAGCAGCTCGGCGGCGATCCGCCCGACCGTGTCCACCGCCATGAGCAGCACCAGCGTGCCCCGCGCCCGGGCCAGCGCGGCCCAGTCCACCAGGGAGTCCGGGTGCCCGGGCGGCAGGTGTCCGGAGACCACGGTGACCTCGTGCGCCACGCCCCGGTGGGTCACCGGCACGCCGGCCAGGGCGGGCGCGGCCACCGCGCTGCTCACCCCGGGCACCAGCACCGTCTCCACCCCGGCCGCCGCGCAGGCGAGGACCTCCTCGTGGCCGCGACCGAAGACGTACGGGTCGCCGCCCTTGAGCCGGACCACCCGCTTGCCGGCGCGGGCGTACGCCACGAGCGTGTCGTTGATGGTCTCCTGGGCCATCGACGGGCCCCGGGGCACCTTCGCCGCGTCCACCACCAGCACGCCGGGACGGAGCCCGCGCAGCAGCCCGGCCGGGGCGAGCCGGTCGGCCACCACCACGTCGGCGGCGTCGAGCAGCGCCCTGCCGCGTACCGTGATCAGGTCGTCCGGGCCGGGCCCGCCGCCCACCACGGCGACCTGGCCGGGGCGCAACGCCGGCTCGTGGTGGTGGTCGGCGTGGTGGTGATGGTGGCCGTGGCCGTCCGCCGGGTCGTCGGGGTGGTGGTGCGGGGTCTGCGGCCGCCCCACCTTGTCCGCGAACCCGGGCAGCGCCACCCGGTACGCGCAGGTGTCGCAGTTCATCCGGATGTCCCCGCGCAGCGCCTCGGCGTGCCGTTCGAGGACCAGGTCGGCGAGGGCGTCGCAGTCGCCGATCACCTCGGCGACCCGTACGTCGAGGTCGGGACGGTCGACGGCGAACTCCCGGCTCTGTGCCACGATCCGGTCCGGCAGCACACCGGCGAAGAGGAAGTACGGGGCGACCACGATCCGCCGGGCGCCGAGCCGGCGCAGCCGCTCCAGCACGGCCGGCACGGACGGCTCCGCGAGGGAGACGAAGCCGGGTTCCACGCCGGCGTAGCCGCGCCCCTCCCAGAGCAGCCGGGCCACCTTGGTCACCTCGGCGTTGGCGTCCGGGTCGGTGGAGCCACGCCCGATCAGCGCGACCCAGGTGCCGGCCCGGTCGGCGCCGTCGAGCGCCGCGTCGATCCGCTCCGCCAGCACCTCCTGGAGCAGCGGGTGCGGCCCGAGCGGCCGGCCGTAGGCGTACCGTAGGCCGGGGTGGCGCCGCTTCTCCCGGGCGAGGGCGGCGGGGATGTCCCCCTTGCCGTGCCCGGCGGCGGCCAGCACCAGCGGCAGCGCCACCAGGCGGCGGTGGCCCCTCCCCGCGAGGGCGCCGACCGCGTCGGTCAGCGGCGGGCGGGACAGTTCGATGAAGCCGCCGTCGACGTCGCCGACGGCCTCCCGGCGGCGGATCCGCTCGACGAGCGCGGCGAACTGGCCGACGCCGGCGGCGCTGCGGGTGCCGTGCCCGACGATCAGCAGCGGGGTCCGGTCGTTCACTTGTCCTCCAGGTACAGCAGGGCGTTGAGGGCGGCGGCGGCCACCGCGGAGCCGCCCTTCTCCCCCACGTTGGACACGGCGGGCAGGCCGCTGGCCCGCAGCGCCGCCTTGGACTCGGCCGCGCCGACGAAGCCGACCGGCAGGCCGACCACCAGCGCCGGGGCCGCGTCGAGGCCGATCAGCTCGACCAGCGCGGTGGGGGCGCAGCCGACCACCCAGACCGCGCCCGGGCCGACCCGGTCGGCCGCGATCCGCACCGCCGCCGCCGAGCGGGTGATGCCGGCGGCGCGACCCAGGTCGGCGGCGGCCGGCTCGGCGACCGGGCAGACAATCTCCCGGCCGGCCCGGGTGATGCCGGCGGCGACCATCCACACGTCGGTGACGACCGGCGCGCCGGCCCGCAGCGCGGCCAGCCCGGCGGCCAGGCCGTCCTCGTCGCAGACCAGGTCGGTGACGTAGTCGAGGTCGGCGCTGGCGTGCACCACCCGCTCGGTGACCGCCCGGGTCAGCGGCGGCAGGTGGGACAGGTCGACCCGGTCGCGCAGGATCCGGTACGACTCCGCCTCGATCGGGTGCACGGTCCGCGTCATGACTCCGCCCGCCCGTAGCGGCGGTCGTGGCCGCGCAGCCGCCAGAGCAGCACGGCGCCGCCCCAGGCGAGCGCGAAGAGGCCCACCACGGCGTAGCCGAGCTGCTCGAAGTGGTCGGCGATCGAGGCGTACCCGGACAGGGCGGTGACGCCGAGCTGATCGGCGAACAGCACGGCCAGGTAGACGCTGGCGACCAGGCCGCCGACCAGCACGGTCATCGTGGTGGTGGCCAGGTTGTACCAGAGCCGCCGGGCCGGCTGCCGGTACGCCCACGAGTAGGCGCGGCTCATCAGCAGGCTGTCCGCGGTGTCCATGGCGGACATCCCGGCGGCGAAGAGCAGCGGCAGGGTGAGCAGGGCCAGCACCGGCAGCCCGCCGGCGGCGGCGGTGCTCGCCGAGAGCGCCAGCAGCGTCACCTCGCTGGCCGTCTCCAGGCCGAGCCCGAAGAGGAAGCCGACCGGGGCCATGTGCCAGGAGGAGCGGACCAGGGTGCGGGCCCGGGCCCCGAGGATCCGGTGCATCAGGCCCCGGTTGAGCAGCAGGAGGTCCAGCTCGGTCTCGTCCAGCGCGCCGGCGCGCAGCCGCCGCCAGAGCCGGGCCAGCCCGGCCAGCACCGCCGCGTTGAGAACGGCCACCAGCAGCAGGAACCCGGAGGCGGTGACCACCGCGACGGTGGCGCCGACCTCGCGGACGCCGGCCATCCGGGCACCGGACAGCCGGCTGGAGGCGAGCCCGACGACCAGGGCGAGCAGCAGCACCACGGCGCTGTGCCCGAGGGCGAAGAAGAAGCCGACGCCGACCGGCCGCCGGCCGCGCAGCAGCATGAGCCGGGTGGTGTCGTCGATGGCGGCGATGTGGTCGGCGTCGAAGGCGTGCCGCACCCCCAGCACGTAGGCCAGGGTGCCGGCGCCGGCCAGCCCGCCGGCCGCCACCGGCTGGTGGTTCCAGTACAGGTAGAGGGTCACGCCGGCGACGTGCAACGCGGCGACCGCGCAGACGATGCCGCCGAGGCGGGCCCGCTCGGCGCGGCTCCAGCGGCCGACAGGCGGGGCGGCGGTCGGGGTCGAGGTCATCGCTCTCCTCCGGGTTCGGGGTCGACGCGGATGGCGTCCACGGGGCAGATCTCCAGGCATTCGAGGCAGCCGGTGCAGCGGTCGGTGACCCGCAGGCCGGCGGGGGTCGGGCGGATGGCATGGACCGGGCAGGTGAGCAGGCAGGCGCCGCAGCCCTGGCAGGGGCCGATGGTCACGACCGCCACCGGTACCCCCGGGGCGTGACCATCCGGCCGGCGACCACCCGGGTCTGCGAGCTGCCGACCACCACGACGCTGTACATGTCGACCAGCGCCGGGTCGAGGGTTGCGAGGGTGGCCAGGTGCACCCGCTCGCCCGGCCGGCTGGCGTTGCGCACCACGCCGACCGGGGTGTCCGGCGGGCGGTGCGCCGCGAAGGTCTCCAGCGCCGCGCCGAGCTGCCAGTCCCGGGTGCGGCTGCGCGGGTTGTAGAGCAGCGCCACCAGGTCGCCCGCGGCGGCCGCGGCCACCCGACGGGCGATCACCTCCCACGGCGTGTGCAGGTCGGACAGGCTCAGGTAGACGTGGTCGTGCCCGAGCGGCGCGCCGAGCAGCGCGGACGCGGCGAGGCCGGCGGTCACCCCGGGCACACCGACCACGTCGATCCGGTCGTCGGCGTACTCCAGGGCGGGGCTGGCCATCGCGTACACCCCGGCGTCGCCGGAGCCGACCAGAGCGACGGCGTGGCCGGCGGTGGCCTCGGCGACGGCGGCCCGGGCCCGCGCCTCCTCCGCGCCGAGCCCGCTGGCCAGCACCCGGGTGCCGGGGCGGAGCAGATCGCGGACCTGGTCGAGGTACTGGTCCAGGCCGACCACCACGGCGGCCCGGCGCAGCTCGGCCACGGCTCGCGGGGTGCGCAGGTCGGCCGCACCGGGACCGAGCCCGACCAGCGCGAGCCGGCCGCGCGGGGCCTGCCGGGCCAC
>NZ_MUYZ01000266.1:0-9678 GCF_003013775.1 Micromonospora sp. MH33 | reverse complement strand
TGGGCCGGCCCGGCGCCCCGGGCCGGCCGTCGACCGCCCCGGCGGGGCGCAGCACGAGCGTGGTCAGCGAGTACGGCGGCAGCGTCCGGGCGGTCGCGCCGCCGGACCGGCCGGTGGCCACCCCGCTCGCGCCGTTGGTCAGCGTGTGCACGGTCGGCGCCTCGTCCGCCGGGGTGAAGCCGGCGTAGTCGATCGCCACCGGGTGGGCGGTGTCCGGGTCCTTGTTCAGCAGCAGGACCGCCAGGCTGCCGTCGGGCCGGCGGGCCGCGTGCGCGGTGACCAGGGGGTGGTCGGTGCCGGCGCGGACGAACTGGTCACCCGCCCGGGCGAAGAGGTTCATCATGGACAGGCCGTGGTACGGCGCGAACGGCGTGTTGAACGGCGGCTCGCAGACCGACCCGTCGGCCGTGCACCCGCCGCTGGAGAGCATCCCGAAGTCGCCGTAGTCGGTCTGCCCGGCGACCTCCGAGACCGTGCCGATCCCGTTGTGCACGTTCCACCACTGCACGGTGAAGACGCCCTGCTCCAGCAGCCCGCTGTAGGCGTCGGCCAGGAACAGCGCGCCCGGCTGGGTGTTCTGGCCGGCGCCGACGTTCAGCTCGGTGAAGCTGATCCCGATCCGGCCGGCGTCCGGGCCGGCGTAGCGGTCGATCTGCTGGCGCAGCAGCCAGGCGGCGTCGGGGATGTGGCCGGTCCGGGCCAGGGACTCGGCGGCGGTGCCGCCCGGGTACCAGTGCACGTCCACGAAGTCGATCTTCGGTCCGGCGAGGGAGAGCACCGTCTGGTTCCAGGGGCCGGGGTCGGCGCCGGCGGTCAGCCCGTCCGGCCAGTTGGCCGGCATGGTCAGCACCGCGCCGACCTTGATGCTCGGGTCGACCGCCTTCATGGCGTCGGCGTACTCGACGACGAGGCGGGCGTACTGGGTGGCGCTCTTGTCGGGGTGGTCGTCGGCCTCCCAGGCCGAGCCGTAGTGGCCGTTGCCGTAGTTCTCGTTGCCGACCGTCCACCACTTCGCGCCGTAGCCCTTGGTGACGTTGGCGTACCGCACCCACTCGGCGGCCTCGGCCGGGGTGCCGGTGCCGTAGTTGGCGATGATCATCGGCTGGGCGCCGACCCTCCTGGCCGCCGCCATGAAGGTGTCGAAGTCGGTGTTCGGGGCGACGTACCCGCCGGGCGCGGTGTGGGTCCGCCAGTGGTAGATGTCGGCGTACGAGCCGCCGGGGTAGCGCAGCATCCGCACGCCGGCTGCGCGGAGCAGGTCCGACGTCTCGGTGCTGCCCAGCTGCTGGTCCCAGATGGCGTGGTTGACGCCGAGCGCGGTGTCCGGCACGGTCGCCAGCCCGGCGCGGGCGTTCACGGTCACGGTCACCGGGTCGGCCGCCGCGCCGGCGGCGGGCGGGTCGACGGCGGCCGGCGCCGCGGCGGCGAGCAGCAGGACGGCCGCGTACGCGGTGAGCCGGCGCGCTGTGGAGGGTGTTCTGCTCATGCGGGGTTCCTTCACGGGTCGGGCGATCGTCTGTCCGCGTCGTCCTCCCGGAGAGGTGTCCGGGTGCCCAGGGACGACGATCGGCCCCGCGCGAGCCATCGACGCACCAGAATCCCATGCCGGCCCGGACGCGTTCAAGGAGCACCCCGTGTACGCGGCTTATTTTATAGACAGGAGTCTTTACTGTTAACAAGGTTTAATTTATGTTCATTGGCATCTCCCACCGCCCCGAAGGAGTTGCCGACATGCGTCGAAGAATCACCCTGCCGCTGCTCACCACGGGTGCCGTCACCGCCACCCTGGCGGTCGCCGGCCCCGCCCAGGCCCACGGCTACGTCTCCTCGCCCCCCAGCCGGCAGGCGCTCTGCGCGCAGAACCGGGTGCCCGACTGCGGCCAGATCAAGTACGAGCCGCAGAGCGTCGAGGGCCCCAAGGGCCTGAAGAGCTGCAACGCCGGCATCGCCCAGTTCGCCGTGCTCAACGACGACAGCCGCGGCTGGCCGGCCACCTCGGTCGGCAGCTCGGTGACGTTCACCTGGGTCAACACCGCCCGGCACGCCACGTCCAACTGGGAGTACTGGATCGGCAACACGCGTGTCGCGGTCGTCGACGGCGGCGGCGGCCAGCCCGACGCCACGGTGTCGCACACCGTCAACCTGGGTGGCTTCTCCGGCCGGCAGAAGCTGCTCGCCGTCTGGAACATCGCCGACACGGCGAACGCCTTCTACTCCTGCGTCGACCTCCAGATCGGCGGGGGTGGCGGCAACCCCACTTCCACCCCGTCGCCGACACCGACCCCGGCCCCGACCACGCCGAAGCCCACGCCCACCCCGACCAGCTCGCCGGCCCCCGGCGGCACCTGGACGGCCGGGCGCGCCTACCAGGTGGGGGACACGGTCACCTACAACGGCCTGACCTACCGCTGCCGCCAGGCGCACACCGCGATCCCCGGCTGGGAACCGCCGAATGTGCCGGCGCTGTGGCTCCAGATCTGACCGGACGGGTGCGGCCACGCTCCGCGTGCGCCGCCCCCGACCCCCGCCGTACCCCCGATCGGAGGACCGGCATGCGCCGCCCGCTCGCCGCCGTCCTGCTGGGCGCGCTGCTCGCCGTGGCCGGCTGCGCCGGCCAGCCGGCGCCGACCGCCGCCACCCGCCCGGGGCCGGCCGTGGAGACCGCGACCAGCGGCATCGACGCGCTCTTCCTGGCCATGATGGTGGCGCACACCGAGCAGACCCTGGAACTCGTCCAGGTCGGGCTCGACCGCGGCACCGACCCGGAGCTCCGTACGCTGATCGCCGCCGTGCGGGCCACCGAGACCGACGAACTCGCCACCATGCGCGGCTGGCTGCGCGAGGCCGGCCCGTCCGCGGTGGCGGCCGCCGAGCGGCACGACCACTCGGGACACAGCGACGCCGCCGCCGGGCTGGCCCGGCTGCGAGCCGCCCCGGCCGACCAGGTCGACGGGGTGCTGGTCGACGTGCTCGCCGCCCACCAGCGGACCGCGGCGGACCTGGCCCGCGCCCAGGTCCAGGCCGGCACCAGCGCCCGGGTACGCGACCTCGCCGGCCGGATCGAACGGTCCCGGAGCGCCGAGGTCGCGTTGCTGGCGAAACTGCGCGCCCGGTGACGGTCACACCGACCGGGCCACCAGCAGCGCCCAGCCGAGGCAGCCGAGGGCCGCCGTGTTCAGCACCGCCCGGACCACGTTCCAGCGCACCCAGGCGCTCTCGAACGCCGCGCGCAGCTCCGCCGGGTCGGCCAGCCGGGCGGCGCCCGCCTCGAGCCGGTCGTTGAGCGGCACGTTCACCGCGGCGGTCACCGCGAGCACCAGTACGTAGAGCGCCAGGGCGGCGACCAGCCAGGGCAGCGGTCCGCGCCGCCCGGCGGGCAGGTGCAGCAGAACCGCCGCGAGGGTGCAGACCAGCGCGCCGCCGAAGCAGAGCGCGAACCAGCCGTTGAGGATGGCCTGGTTGATCGACCGCATGCCGGCCACGAACGCCCGGTCGTCCACCCGGGCCAGGCCCGGCATCACCGCGTACGCGAAGGCCGCGAAGAGCCCCGCCGTCAACCCCGTGGTCACCGTGGCCAGCAGCAGCACGCCGGCCCGGACGTTCGATGCGATCATGGCGTCCATTGGACACCGGGTCGACTGGACGCTCCATGGCCGGAACGCCCGGAACCATACGCGAGCGTCTACGCTCGCCGGGTGGACGTCCTCGCCGACGTGCTCCGCGGGCTGCGCGCCCGGGACGCCTTCCTGCTCCGTACCGTGATGGACCCGCCCTGGTCGATCCGGATCCGCGACGCCGCCCCGCTGAGCGTCACCACGGTGGTGCGGGGCAGCGCCTGGGTGGCGCCCGACGGCGGCGGGCCGGTGCCGCTGCAACCCGGGGACGTGGCCGTGCTGCGCGGGCCCGACCCGTACACGGTGGCCGACCATCCGGACACCCCGCCGCAGGTGGTGATCCATCCCGGGCAGCGCTGCACCACCCTCGGCGGGCAGGAGCTGACCGAGACCATGGCGCTGGGCCTGCGTACCTGGGGCACCCGGCCGGACGGCGCGACCGCCCTGCTCACCGGCACGTACGCCAGCAGCGGCGCGGCCGGCGCCGGCCTGCTCGCCGCCCTGCCGCCCCTCGTGGTGCTGAGCGCCGCCGGCGGCGAGCTACCGGTCGTCGCGCTGCTCGCCGCCGAGCTGGACCGGGACGGTCCCGGGCAGGAGGCGGTGCTGGACCGGCTGCTCGACCTGCTCGTCATCGGCGTGCTGCGCGCCTGGCTGGCCCGCCCCGGCGCGCGACCGCCCGGCTGGTACCGGGCCTACGCCGACCCGGTGGTGGGGCGCGCGGTCCGGCTGGTCCAGCACGATCCGGCCCGGGCCTGGACGGTGGCCGGCCTCGCCGCCGCCACCGGCGCGTCCCGGGCCGCGTTCGCCCGCCGGTTCACCGAACTGGTCGGCGAACCGCCCATGACCTTCGTCACGAGTTGGCGCCTCGCGCTCGCCGCCGACCTGCTGCGCGACACCGAGCTGACCCTCACCGCCGTGGCCCGCCGAGTGGGCTACAGCAGCCCTTTCGCGCTCAGCGCGGCCTTCAAACGGGTCCGCGGCGTCAATCCGCGCGACCACCGCGCCACGGCCTGAGCGCGGTCCGCGGCGCCGGTGATCCCGGTAAACCGGCCGCGCGATGTCGCAGCCCATGGCTACGCTTCCTGCCGGACGCCGCCCCCACCGCACGTCACCCCGCGCCCTCACCGGCGCGCGGCGCCGCCAGCGCCCCCGACCGAACCTGAACCAGGAGACTGTTTGTGACCCAGCAACCTGTCGCGACATCGAACAAGCTCGACGCCGCGGTGCTCAAGGTGGCCGGCGTCGTCGTGCTCGGTGCGATCATGTCGATCCTCGACGTGACGGTCGTCAGCGTGGCGCTGCCGACGTTCCAGAACGAGTTCGACGCCTCGTACGCCCGGGTGGCGTGGACGATGACCGGCTACACCCTCGCGCTGGCCACGGTGATCCCGCTCAGCGGGTGGGCCGCCGACCGGTTCGGCACCAAGCGCCTCTACATGGTGGCGCTGGCGCTGTTCACCATCGGCTCCGGGCTCTGCGCCACCGCCGACTCGATCGGTGAGCTCATCGGCTGGCGCGTGGTCCAGGGCCTCGGCGGCGGCATGCTCATGCCGCTCGGCATGACGATCATGACTCGCGCGGCCGGCCCGCACCGGATCGGCCGGCTGATGGCCGTCCTCGGCATCCCGATGCTGCTCGGCCCGATCGGTGGCCCGATCCTCGGCGGCTGGCTGATCGACACCGCCAGCTGGCACTGGATCTTCCTCATCAACCTGCCGATCGGCGTCGTCGCGCTGATCTACGCCCAGCTCGCGCTGCCGAAGGACAACCCGGAGCCGTCCGAGTCGTTCGACTTCCTCGGCATGCTCATGCTCTCGCCCGGCCTGGCGCTCTTCCTCTACGGCGTCTCCTCGCTGCCGGAGGCCGGCACGGTCCGCGACAACGGCGTCTGGCTGCCCATGCTGGTCGGCGCCGTGCTCGTGGTGGCCTTCGTGTTCTACTCGTTCCGGCCCCGGCACCCGCTGCTCGACCTGCGGCTGTTCCGCAACCGCAACCTGACCATCGCCGCGGTGACCCTGTTCGTCTTCATCATCGCGTTCATGGGCGCGGGCCTGCTGTTCCCGAGCTACTTCCTGCAGATCCGGGGCGAGTCGACGCTCACCGCCGGCCTGCTGATGGCGCCGCAGGGCATCGGCGCCATGCTGACCATGCCGATCGCCGGCATGCTGGCCGACAAGGTGCCGGTCGGCCGGACGGTGCCGTTCGCGCTGGTGCTCATCGCCGCCGGGTTCTTCACCTTCACGCAGGTCGACCCGCACACGTCCTACTGGCTGCTCTGCGGCTCGCTGTTCGTGATGGGCCTCGGCATGGGCGGCACCATGATGCCGATCATGACCTCGGCGCTGAAGACGCTGCACGCCGCCGAGGTGGCCCGCGGCTCGACGCTGGTCAACATCCTCCAGCAGATCGGCGGCTCGGTCGGCGCCGCCGTGATGTCGGTGATCCTCACCAGCCGGCTGAACGGCTCCGAGGTGATCCCCGGCGTGACCGACCCGAGCGGCAAGCCGGTCACCCAGGCCGGGCTGGCCGTCGGTTCGCAGCTGCGGCCGGAGCTGCTCCAGCAGTTCCCGGTGCCGCCGTCGCTGATCGAGCGCGGGCTCGACTTCGCGGCCAGTTCCTTCGCGACCACCTTCTGGGTCGGTTTCGGGCTGGTGCTGCTCACCTTCATCCCGGCCGCGCTCCTGCCGCGCCGGCGCGAGCCGTCGCACCTGCTCGACGGCGAGGCGGGGGAGGGCCAGCGTCCCACCCCGGTCCCGATCCACTGACCGGCCGGTCGGGCCGCCGGGCACCGTCCCGGCGGCCCGATCCGGGCCGGCTCGCCGTCGCGGGGCCTGACGCCAACCGGCGTCAGGCCCCGCCGGCCGTCCGGGCCTCGCCAGCGCGGCGGATGTCGAGCAGGTGGTGCTCGGCCTCGTGGACCGTGTGCCGGCCGAGCCAGCGCAGCGTCCGCGCCTCGCGCCGCGGCCACGGGTAGACGCCGGTGCGCTCCAGCTCCACCTCGCCGAGCGCCCCGAAGCGGGCCGCGAACCCGTCGGCGGCCGTGGCCAGGTCGGCGAGGACCACCTCCGGCTCCTGCGCGTTGTAGCGCTCGGTGATCACCAGTTCGTCGCGGCCCATCGGGTGGAACTCCGGCTCGTCCACCAGCAGCGCCAGCGCCAGCCGCTCACCCTGGACGCGGAACACGTCCCGGACGTGGCAGGCGTACTCCAGCGCCGACCACACCTCCGGAGCCGGTCGCCGGCGCGGGTCCGGGACCTCGTACAGGGCGGCCGGATAGCGCGCGGCCAGGTCGCGCAAGCGCTGCGGCAGCTCGTCGCTGTCGAGCGCGGAATAGACGAACAGGCACTCGTCACACCGATCCACGCGTTCAGGGTAGGCGGTGCGGCGGATCCGCCTCCGCGCGCGGACGCCCCGGCGCAGGATGAGCGGAGGGGCGCCGGCGTCCGGGTGCCCGCCGCCGGAGACGAACGGGAGCCGCCGATGACCGCCAACCGGGAGATCGTCGCGGACGCCTTCGCCGCCTGGTCCGCCGGCACCGGCAGCATCACCGACATCTTCGCTGAGAACCTGCGGTGGGAAATCATCGGCCGTTCCGTGGCGGCCGGGCTGTACCAGCCCGCCCGGCAGTTCGTCGAGGAGGTGCTCAAGCCGTTCGAGAAACGCTTCACCGCGGAGGACCCGTTCCGGCCCGTGCTGATCCGGGGCATCCACGAGGACCCGACCACCGGGACCGTGGTCGTGGCGTGGAACGGCGCGGGCACCACCACGATCGGCACGACGTACACCGACACGGTCGCCTGGTTCCTCAGGATGCGCGACGGGAAGGTGGTCGAGGGGACCGCCTTCTTCGACAGCATCGCCTTCAACGAGCTGTGGCAGGACGTGCCGGCCTGACCGTCGCGCGTGGAGCGGGTCGACCGCCCGCCCGGCCGGGCGCGGGTACGGGCGCCGCGTACGCCAGGATTGGCGCGTGGACTTCGAGCCTCACCGGGGTGAGCTGCTGGCGTACTGCTACCGGATGCTGGGCTCCTTCCATGAGGCCGAGGACCTGGTCCAGGAAACGATGTTGCGCGCGTGGCGGGCCCGGGACCGGTACGACCCCACCCGTGCGTCCGTACGGACCTGGCTCTACCGGATCGCCACCAACAGCTGCCTGACGGCGCTGGAGGGGCGGGCGCGACGGCCCCTGCCGTCCGGGCTGGGCGCACCGAGTGCCGATCCGGACGCGCCCCTGGCACCGGCGTTGGACATCCCGTGGCTACAGCCGTTTCCCGACGCCCGGGTCGACCCGGAGGTACGGACCGACATGCGGCTCGCGCTGGTGGCGGCGGTGCAGGTGCTGCCGGCCCGTCAGCGTGCCGTGCTCCTGCTCCGAGCGGTGCTGGACTTCAGCGCCGCCGAGGTCGCCGCGCAGCTCGACACCACGGTGGCGGCGGTCAACAGCGCGCTGCAGGTCCTGACGGTCGCCGGTGGCCGGGTCGCGCGCAACGTCGTGTTCGCCGATCCGGGCGTGTTCGAGGCATTCGACCTGCCCGCGCAGATGTCTTTCGACGATTTCCGCCGGCCGCGATGAGTCGGGCCGGTGCCGCCGGTACGTACCGGTGAGCACCCCACCGAAGGGACATCATCGTGAGCGTCGTCGTCATCCAGTTCGTCACCCTCGACGGGATCGTGTCCGACCCGGACGGGTCCGGGGGCACGTCCACCGGTGGCTGGGCCTTCCGGCACGGCCCGGAGACCGTCGCGGGGGACAAGTTCCGCCTCGGCAACCTGCTCGACGAGGGGGTCATGCTGCTGGGGCGTACCACCTGGGAGTTGTTCGCCCGGCTCTGGCCCGGACGCGAAGACCCGTTCTCCCGGCGGATGAACGCGGTGCCCAAGCTGGTTGCCACCCGCACGCTGACCGACGTCTCGGCGTGGGGCAACTCCAGCATCATCGGCGGCGACGTCGTCCACGCGGTCAGGAACGAGCGGCGCGACATCATCGTGACCGGCAGCCTGCGCGTCGTGCACACCCTGCTGGCCGAGGACCTGATCGACGAGTACCGGCTGCTGACCTTCCCCACGATCCTTCGCGCCGGTCAGCGGCTCTTTCCCGCCGGCGGCCCGCCCGCGTACCTGGAGTGTCTGTCGGCGGAGCAGGTGGGCGCCGCCGTCCTCGCGCGGTACGGGCGGCCGGCACGCTGACGGCATCGCCTTCGACGAACTGCGGGAGGACGGGCCGGGGTAGCGCCTAGGCTGGCCGGGGGAGCCGGGTGGGAGGCGGGAGCGGTGGACGCTGGCGGTCGGGACCGGTCGAGGGCGCGGCGCAACCGGCTGCTCCTGGCCGGCCTGCTGGCCGTGGTCGGCCTGATCCTGCTGCTGCTCGCCCTCACGGTCGCCAACGGCGCGGTCGCCGGCGTCGAGGTCGTGTTGGCCCTGCTGCTGCTGGTCGCCAGCTACGCCATCCAGTACGTGGCCCGCCGCGACACCCTCTACCGGGACCGGCGGCGGCGGTGAGCGGGCGGGACCCCGGACCGGGATAGGGTGACCGGGTGGATCAGGAAGACCGGATCGCGCTGTTCCTCGACTACGAGAACCTGGCGCTGGGTGTACGGGACCATCACGGTGGCCGCCCGTTCGACCTCCGTCCGATCGCCGATGCCCTCGCCGAGCGCGGCCGGGTGGTGGTGCGCCGGGCGTACGCGGACTGGTCCTACTTCGACGAGGACCGGCGGATGCTCACCCGGTCGCATGTCGAACTCATCGAGATCCCCCAGCGGATGGGCGCCTCGCGGAAGAACGCCGCCGACATCAAGATGGCCGTCGACGCCGTCGAGCTGGCCTTCGAGCGGGAGTACATCTCGACGTTCGTGATCGGCACGGGGGACAGCGACTTCACCCCGCTGGTGCACAAGCTCCGGGAACTGAACAAGCGGGTCATCGGGGTCGGCGTGGAGAACTCCACCTCGGCGCTGCTCCCGCCGGCCTGCGACGAGTTCCTCTTCTACGACCGCCTCGAAGGGGTCGACGTGCCGCCGGCGGCCGGCCGCCGCGGCCGGGCGGCCCGCCCGGCGGGGACCGG
>NZ_MUYZ01000265.1:0-9711 GCF_003013775.1 Micromonospora sp. MH33 | reverse complement strand
CCGGTCGCCGACGAGCGGCCCACGGCCGCCTGGCAGCCGGTCACCGACGATCCGGCGGAGGACACCGGCCGGCACCGGCAGCGCCGCCGGCTGCCCCGTCCCCTCCTGATCGGTGGGGCCGCCGCCGCGGCCACGCTCGTGGTGAGCCTCGGCGTAGGTGCCGTGCTGCTGCCCAGCGGTGACCAGCGGACCGAGCGGACCGCCGCCGACGGCCCGGTGGCCGCCGCCCCGCTCGCATCCGACGGCACCGAGGCGGGCGCCGCCGACGCGCTCGCACCGGAGTCGACCAGCCCCAGCGCCGCGCCGACCAGCGCCAGGCCGAGCCCGACGAAGAAGCCGACCCCGAAGCCGAGCCGGACCACCGCGCCGTCCCGGCAACTGCAGCGGAGCACCGCGCCGAGCAGCACGGGCGCCACGACGACCTCGGCCAAGGGGATCACCGCCGAGCTGCGCGAGGTCGTCGACCTGGTCAACCAGGAGCGGGCCAAGGCCGGCTGCAAGGCGCTGACCGTCAACGACAAGCTGATGCTCGCCGCCCAGCGGCACAGCCAGGACCAGGCCGACCACAAGACCATGTCGCACGACGGCAGCGATGGCAGCGACGTGGGCGACCGGCTCGACCGGGTCGGCTACGCCTGGCGGTCGTACGGCGAGAACGTGGCCTGGAACCAGCAGAGCCCGGCCGCGGTGATGGATGCCTGGATGAACTCCCCGGGTCACCGGGCGAACATCCTGAACTGCTCGTTCACCCAGATCGGCGTGGGCGTGGCGCGGAGCAACGGGCCGTACTGGACGCAGGACTTCGGCACCCCGCGCTGAGCGGCGCGTCGTGACCGGGTCCGCGCTCGTTGACCGGGTGAGGTACGCCGGGGACGCCTGAGCGGTGCCGGCCCTGTCGCCGGCGCACCAGGGCCACCGGAGACGTACCGGCAGGGGGCGGTTGCCGCCCGCGACCCGGGAGCTGTCCATGCGGATCCGGCCGGCGTGGGCCATGCTGCCCCGGCCGGTCCGCGTCCGCCGACGTGGGCCGCGCCGGGGCGTTGCGGTGGTGCTGACGGCGCTGCTGCTCGCCCCGGCGCCGGCCTGCCGGGAGCCGCTCGTCCCGCCCGGGGCGCCCACCCCGTGGCCGGTCGCGCAGGCCCGGCACTGGCAGTGGCAGTGGCAGCTCACCGGCCCCGTGGACGTCACCGTCGACGCCGACGTCTTCCTGCTCGACGCGGTGCGGACCACCTCCGGCGAGACCGGCGCGCTGCGCGCCCGCCACCGCCGCCTGGTCTGCCAGGTAACGGTCGGCACGTACGCGGCCACCGACCCGGACGCGAGCCGCTTCCCGGCGGCGGTACGCGGGACGGCGGTGCCCGGCCGGCCGGGCAGCCGGTGGCTGGACGTCCGCCGGTGGGACTCGCTGGAGCCGGTGCTGGCCGACCGGTTCCGGCTCTGCCGGGGCAAGGGTTTCGGCGCGGTGGCGCTCGACGACGCCGACGGCTACCTGCACCGCTCCGGCTTCCCGCTCTCCTTCGACGACCAGTTGCTGTTCAACCGGCGGCTGGCCGCGCTGGCCCGGCGGCTGGAGCTCTCCCCCGGGCTGGTCGACGACCTGCCGCAGGTGGCGGCGCTGGCCCCCGACTTCGACTTCGCGGTGAACCAGGAGTGCGTCCGCCGGGGCGGGTGCGACAAGCTGCTCCCCTTCGCCGACGCGCACAAGCCGGTCTTCCACGTCGAGTTCACCGGCGACCCGGCCGACTTCTGCGTCACCACGGTCGGCTACGGCTTCGCCTCGATCCTCAAGGACCGCAAACTCGACGCCTGGCGCGAACCCTGCGTGCTGCCCTGAGCTGGCGTCGCACGATCACACAGCCCCGCACCGGAGTCCTGATCAGATCGAACGACGTGCGATGCGTGGCTGCCGCTGTGGCCGGAGGTGCCTCTCCTTGTGCTGCCGGACCATCTCGTCCCACACCTCCTGTGGAAAGTCGGGGTCCGGCGGTATCCACCTGTGCGAGTTGTCGGAGTAGTGGAACTTCTCGTCGCCCGGCTTGATCACGCTCACGGCAACCATCCGAGGAAACGACGATGGAGCGGGCCGGCCGGAGCCCAGCTCATGTCCTGAGTGGCGGACACCAGGTGCGAGGCCATGCAGAGGGAGAGGGACACCGGGGCGCCGTCGTAGTCGGCGAGGAGTTGCTGGCGGCGCGTGGGACAGGGCCAGGGCAGACTGCACCCCGCGCAGGTCCAGATCGGCTGTACAGGCCCGTGATCAGTCATGGGACCACGCAGGTCTTTCGCGGCATACGACCACGATGCCGGTCAGCCGACCGGTTAGTCAACTGGCAATATCCAATAGACTAGCAGTCATCTACCTACTTTCATGCCATGGAGCGAGGGCCGGGGCAGCTCATGGGGCCCTACGAGATCGCCCAGCGCCTTGGCGTGTCGCGGCAGCGGTTTCAGCAGCTCGCCAGGTATCCCACCTTCCCGAAGCCGTACCAGGAACTGCGCGGCATGAAGGTGTGGCTGGCCGACGACGTCGAGCGCTGGATCAAGGAGCACCGCCAGCCCCGCCCCACCGAGGACGACGCACCGGCCTGACAAGCGCCGTCGAACTGCACCCCCCGTCATCCACACACGTACGGCGGCCAGGTCGCTACGCTTCGCCGGTGACGAATGATGCCGGTCTCGCTCTGGGTATCGAGGCCGCTCGCCGGTTGGCCCACCTGGGCCTGGTGGACATCGAGCCGGGGCTCACCGACGCCGAGTTCGTCAGCGTCGAACGGCGGTTCGGCTTCGAGTTCGCCGACGACCACCGGGCCTTCCTCGCGGCCGGGCTGCCGGTCTGGACACCCGGCCACGACGACCACCCCGACAAGGCCAGTTGGGGCTGGCCGAACTGGCGCCAGCTCGACTCCACCATCCTGCACGAGCAGGTCGACTGGCCGCTCACCACCGCGCTCGACAACATCCAGCACGGCGAGTGGCCACCCGGGTGGCGCCGTCGCCCGCATGACCTCGTCGCGCGCATGGCCAAGGCGAGGCGCCTTCTCGCCGACGTCCCCCGGATGGTTCCCGTGTACGCCCACCGCTACCTGCCGGCCGGCCGCGGCACCTCCGGGCACCCCGTGCTCTCCATCCACCGACTGACCGACACCATCGTGCTCGGCAAAGACCTCGCCCACTACATCGATCAGGAGTTCCGGGAGCCCAGGGTGACCGTCACCTTCTGGCGTGACTACGTGTGAGAGGTGCGGGTCGAGGCTGCCCCTGCTTTCGGGTCGCCTTCGACAGACCGACGTCAGGTGACGATCTGAGTCGTGCCGGGCACGGGAGCCGGCGGCAGCCGGAGCAGCGGGGTGCGCGTACCCCCTGGGAAGCGACACCGCCCCCGGTCTGGACGGGCGGGGGCGGTGCCGGGGGGAGCGGCGGTCGTCAGCCGGGGGCGCCACCGGTGACCGGGGCCGGGGCGCCGGCGCCGCGCTGGGACGGGATGCCGGCGTGTTCGGCGCTGAGCGGGGTGGCCAGTTCCTCCAGGGACTTGCCCTCGGCCTTGACGCCGAGGGTCAGCTCCACGAGGCCGCCGATGATCATCACGGCGGCGCCGATGACGAAGGCGACCACGGTGTCGCCGACCTTGCCGGTGCCGACCAGCTTGGCGAAGAGCAGCGGGCCGGTGATGCCACCGGCGGCGGTGCCGATCGCGTAGAAGAACGCGATGGCCATGGCCCGGGTCTCCATCGGGAAGATCTCGCTGACCGTCAGGTACGCGGCACTGGCGCCGGCGGAGGCGAAGAAGAGCACCGCGCACCAGCAGGCCGTCATGGTCACCGCGTCGAGCACGCCCGAGTGGAACAGCCAGGCGGTGCCGAGCAGCAGCACGCCCGAGCCGATGTACGAGCCGGCGATCATCGGCACCCGGCCGACGGTGTCGAAGAGCCGGCCCAGCAGCAGCGGGCCGAGCAGGTTGCCGACCGCGATCACGGCGAAGTAGTAGCCGCTGTTGCCCGGCGGGACGTCGAAGAAGGTCTGCAGGATCTGGGCGAAGCCGAAGGTGATCGCGTTGTAGAGGAACGCCTGCCCGATGAAGAGCGAGAAGCCGAGGGTGGCGCGCTTCGGGTAGCGGGCGAACAGGGTCTTCGCGATCTCCAGGAAGTTGGTGCTCTTCCGCTGCTTGATCTCGATGTAGTTGTCCGCCTCGGCGAGGTCCCTGCCGGTCTCCCGCTTCACCTCGGCCTCGACCGAGTCGACCAGATGGTTCGCCTCGTCGGCCCGGCCGTGGATGAACAACCACCGTGGGCTCTCCGGGACGTGCCGCCGGACCAGCAGGATCACCACGCCGAGCACCGCGCCCAGGCCGAAGGCGACCCGCCAGCCGAGGTTGGTCGGCAGGCCGTGGAGCAGCGGCACGGTGAGCAGCGCGCCGAGCGCCGCGCCGAGCCAGAAGGTGCCGTTGATGATGATGTCGATCCGGCCGCGGTGCCGCGCCGGGATCAGCTCGTCGATCGCCGAGTTGATGGCCGCGTACTCACCGCCGATGCCCATGCCGGTGAGGAACCGGAACAGGAAGAACCACCAGGTGTCGAAGGAGAGCGCGGTCAGCGCGGTCGCCACCAGGTAGAGCCCGAGGGTCAGCAGGAACAGCTTCTTGCGCCCGAACCGGTCGGTGAGCCAGCCGAAGAAGAGCGCGCCGGTGCAGGCGCCCGCCACGTAGAGCGCGGCGGCCAGGCCGGTGACCTGGCTCTGGGTGATGCTCAGGCCGCTGCCCGGCTCGGCCAGCTTGCCGGAGAGGTTGCCGACGATGGTCACCTCGAGGCCGTCGAGGATCCAGACCGTGCCGAGACCGATCACGATCATCCAGTGCCAGCGGGACCACGGCAGCCGGTCCAGGCGGGCCGGGACGTTGGTCCGTACGGTGCCGGTCCGCACGTCGGTGCTCATGACGCGCTCCGGAGGGCTGCGAAGGCCGGGGCGCGACGGGCCGCCGGCGTGAGCTGTTCGTCCATGGCGGCCCAGATGCCCCGCCGTCGCGGCCGTTAATCCTGCGGTGACACCCCCGTCACACGGGGAAGGGCGGACCGACCGGCCCGCCCTCCCCCGTGCCCGAGGTCAGCGCGCGCCGACCAGCTCCGGTGCCGGCGCGGGCGGCTCGGCCGGCGGGGTCGCCGCCCGGCCGCGCAGGAACCGCGGCGCCCACCAGTTCGCGTCGCCCAGCAGGGTCATCAGCGACGGCAGCACCACCGCCCGGATGATCGTGGCGTCCAGCAGGATGGCCGCGGCCAGCCCGATGCCGAGCTGCTTGAAGTCGATGGTGCTCAGCGTCGCGAAGATCGAGAAGACCCCGACCATGACGATCGCCGCGCTGGTCACCACGCCCGCCGAGGAGGTGATCCCGTACGCCACCGCGTCCTTGTTCGACATCCCCTGGCGGATCCCCTCCCGGATCCGGCTGACCACGAACACGTGGTAGTCCATGGAGAGCCCGAACAGCACCACGAAGAGGAACATCGGCAGCCAGGTGACGATCGCGTCCATCGAGGTGAAGCCGAGCAGCCCTTCCGCCCAGGTGCCCTGGAAGACCAGCACCAGTAGGCCGTACGCGGCCCCGGCGGAGAGCAGGTTCAGCAGGATCGAGGTGAGCGCCACCACCACCGACCGGAACGTCCAGGCCATCACGAGGAAGGTCAGCGCCAGCACGAAGGCCGCGACCAGGGGCAGCTTCGCCCAGATGTGGTCCGCGTAGTCCTCGCTGGCCGCCACGCCGCCGCCGACCGCGTACTCGACGCCCGGGATGCCGTCGAGGGCGGCCGGGACCAGGTCCTGGCGCAGCTCGTGCAGCGACCGGGACGCCTCGTCGGTGCGGCTGGCGTACGGCGTGGCGACCTCCAGCACCGACACCCGCCGGTCCGCCGAAACCTTGACCTTCGGGCCGTCCCCCTCGGCCGGCGCGAAGAGCGGGTCGGCGGCGGCCCGGTCGGCCAGCCCGGTCAGCGCGGCCTTCACCCGGTCGGCCTGCTCGGCCGGGGCTTTCACCGCCACGGTGTGGCTGGTGCCGTTGCTCGGGAAGGCCGCGGTGAGCCGGTCGTACGCCTGCATGGCCGCCGTGGTGCGGGGCACGTCCTCCATGCCGGGGAACTTCAGCTTCATGCCCAGCGCCGGGGCGGCCAGGGCGAGCAGGAGCCCGACCGAGACCACCAGGGTGGCCAGCGGGGCGCGCAGCGCGGGCTTCAGCACGGCCGGCCAGAACCGGGGCCGGGCGGCCTGGCCGTGCCGCCCGACGCGCGGGGCGGTGAGCCGCCACAGCAGCGGCACCCGGGGCCGGTCGACCCAGCGGCCCAGCTTGGCCAGGAGCGCCGGCAGCACGGTCAGCGAGCCGATCACCGCGACCGCGACCACCAGGATCGAGCCGACGGCGAGCGACGAAAGATGGCGTCCTGGGCGAGCAGCAGCCCGGCCATCGAGATGATCACGGCGGTGCCGGAGACCACCACGGCGTGCCCGGAGGTCTCCGCCGCGATCTCCACGGCGTCGAGCCCGGAGCGGCCCTTGGCCCGCTCCTCGCGTTCCCGCCGGACGTAGAAGAGCGAGTAGTCCACGCCGACCGCCATGCCGATCAGCAGGATCACGCTGGCCGTGGTGTCGGTGGCCGGCACCAGGTGCGAGGCGAGGGTGGAGAGCCCCATGGCCGCGGCCACCGAGGAGAGCGCGAGCAGCACCGGCACGCCGGCCGCGATCAGCGCGCCGAACGCGATGATCAGGATGGCCAGGGTGACCGGCAGGCTGAGCAGTTCGGCCCGCTTGAAGTCCTTGCCGAGGGTGTCGTCGAGCGCCTGGCCGATCGACGGGCCGCCGACCTGCTCGACCCGCAGCGCCGGGTGGGCCTCCTGGACCTTCGCGGTGGTGTCGCGCAGCGGCTGCACCCGGTCCGAGGCGGTCTCCGGGTCGCCCGCCATGGTGATCGGCACGAGCATCGCGTTGCCGTCCCGGGACGGCATCGGCGCGCCCACCGAGGTCACCCCGTCGACCTGCCGCAGCCGGGCCGTCGCGTCGTCGGCGGCGGCCTTCGCGGCGGCCGGGTCGAGCGTGCCCGCGCGGGGAGTGATGAGCACGTTCTCGGTGGCCGGCTCGTGGAAGCCGCCGCTGTCGACGATCAGCTGGGCCCGCCCGAACTCACCGATCGCCTGGTCGTCGTCGGTCGCCTCGTTCAGCCCGGCGGCGTTGCCACCCACGAAGCACACCGCCACGAACACCACCCAGAGCGCGATGGCCCGCCACGGGTGCTCCGCACTCCACCGTGCCAGCCGCACGGTCACCGGTCGCCTGCCCATACCTGGGAACCCCCTCCAGACGTCGGCCCCGTGCCGACGCCTGCTGACGCTAGGGAGTGGACCGGGCCCGGACATCGGGGAACGGCCCCCGCTCGTCCCCCATCCGTCCGGCTCCGGCCGGGCGGCCGGAACCGGGTCGGCCAACCGGACAGAACAGGATTTTCAGGGTACGACCGGGGGACCCGCCGGGCGGCGGCCGGCGCGGCACACCGGCGCAACCCCGAGCCGGCTCGGGGTCATCCCCGGAGGCCGCCCCGGGGGCGCGGCTGGCAGCGCGGGCAACTGTAGGACGAACGGTTCATGAACGCCTCGCGCCGGATCGGCGTACCGCACCGGGGGCAGGGCTCGCCCTCCCGGCCGTACGCGTTCAGCGACCGGTCGAAGTAGCCGCTCTCGCCGTTGACGTTCACGTACAGCTCGTCGAAGCTGGTGCCGCCCTGCTTGATCGCCTCGCCGAGCACGTCCCGGACGTGGCCGAGCAGCCGGCCGGCCGCCGGGCCGGTCAGCGCGTCGGTCGGCCGGGTGCCGTGCAGCTTCGCCCGCCAGAGCGCCTCGTCGGCGTAGATGTTGCCGACGCCGGAGATCAGGGTCTGGTCGAGCAGCGCCCGCTTCACCTCGGTCCGCCGCTTGCGCAGCGCGGCCACGAAGCCGGCGTCGGAGAACTCCGGGTCCATCGGGTCCCGGGCGATGTGGGCGATCTCGGCCGGCAGCTCGGCCCCGCCCTCGGAGACCGACAGCCCGCCGAACGTGCGCTGGTCGACGAACCGCAGCTCCGGCCCGTCGTCGGCGAACCGGAACCGGACGCGCAGGTGCAGCTCGTCGGCCGCGCCGACCGGCTGGAGCAGCAGCTGGCCGGACATGCCGAGGTGGCCGATGAGGGCGTCCCCGCTGTCCAGCGGCAGCCACAGGTACTTGCCCCGGCGTCGGACGTCGGTGATCGTCCGGCCGGTCAGCACGTCGGCGAAGTGCTCGCCGCCCGGCTCGTGCCGGCGGACCGCCCGGGGGTGGCGCACCTCGACGGCGCTGATCCGCCGGCCGATGACCCACTGGGCCAGCCCCTGCCGGACCGTCTCGACCTCGGGCAGCTCAGGCACGGCCCGCCCCGGCTTCGGCCGCATCGGCCGCGGACGCGCTGCCGGCGTCGTCCGCGACCCCGTCGGCGGCGGCCTTCGCGGCGGCCTCCGCCTCGGCCTGCTCGGTCAGCATGCGCCAGGCCGACTCGGCGGCCCGCTGCTCGGCCTCCTTCTTGCTGCGCCCCTCCGCGCCGCCGTACCGGTTGCCGGCCACCACCACCCAGGCCGTGAAGGTCTTCAGGTGGTCCGGGCCGGTGCCCTCGATCCGGTACTCGGGGACCCCGAGCCCCAGCGCGGCGGTCAGCTCCTGGAGGCTGGTCTTCCAGTCGAGCGCCGCGCCCCGGCCGGCCGACTCGGCCATCAGCGGGTCGAACAGCCGGTGGATCACGAGGGCCGCGGTGTCCAGGCCGTACTGGAGGTAGATCGCGCCGAGCAGCGCCTCCAGGGTGTCGGCCAGGATGCTGGCCTTGTCCCGGCCGCCGGTGGCCTCCTCGCCCTTGCCGAGCAGCAGGTACGCGCCCAGCCCGTCCGGGCCGAGGCCGCGCGCCACGTCGGCGAGGGCACGCATGTTGACCACGCTGGCCCGCAACTTGGCGAGCTGCCCCTCGGGCAGGTCCGGGTGGTTGTGGAACAGCGCCGTGGTGATCACCACGCCGAGGACCGAGTCGCCGAGGAACTCCAGTCGCTCGTTGGTGGGCAGGCCCCCGTTCTCGTACGCGTAGGAGCGGTGGGTCAGTGCGCGCTCCAGCAGTTCCGGGTCGAGCGACACCCCGAAGGCCGCCTCCAGGTGGCCGACGGGTGCACGCCGCCGCTTGTCGTTGGTCATGGCGCTACCTCGGTGTCGTTGCGGTCAGGTGCGGAATCGTGCGGAACGTCGTCGAGCAGGGTCGAGACGGTGTCGGTGGCGCCCCGGCGCCACAGGTGGGCGGCGAGGGCGATGCCGGAGGCGACGTCGTCGGGCCGGGCCGCGCCGTGGCAGACCACCACGGTGCCGGCCACCCCGAGCAGGGCCGCCGCGCGGGGCGCGCCGCCGCTCGTCGGAGGCCCGCCGGCCATCGCGTACGCGCCTTCGATGGCCTTGAGCAGCACGTTGCCGGTGAAGCCGTCGGTCACCACCACGTCGGCGCGGGCGCCGAGGCAGACCTCGTAACCCTCGACGAGGCCGATGTAGCGGGCGCCGCAGGGCAGCGGCACGGCGGCGAGGGCGGGGTCGGCGGAGCGGCGGAGCCGGTCGCCCTTGCCCGCCTCGACGCCGACGGAGAGCAGCCCGACCCGGGGCGCGGCGACGGCGTGGGCCACGGCCGCGTAGGCGGCGCCGGGCA
>NZ_MUYZ01000264.1:0-9732 GCF_003013775.1 Micromonospora sp. MH33 | reverse complement strand
GCCCGGAAGGCCGCCCGGGCGGTGGCCGCCCCGGCCGGCGTGGAACCGCACCGTGATGTCCGACGCGGCGCCGCTGTCGAGGGTCTGCCAGGGGCGCACACCGAGGCGCACGGCGCCGGCCCCCGACCCGGCCGCCTACCTGGCCCGGCACGACGCCGCCGTGCGGTGGGGTTCGCTCAACCGGCGGCTGCTGGCCGCCCGGGTCGCGCACGCCCTGGGGGCGGAGCCCTCCGCGCCGATCGTCGACCAGTGCCACAACCTGGTCGAGGTCCGCGACGGCCGCTACCTGCACCGCAAGGGCGCGGCCCCCGGTGACGGCCGGGACGTGCTCGTCGCCGGCACCCGGGGCACCCCCTCCTACCTGGTGGCCGCGCACGCCGGGCCGGCCGCCAACCACTCGGTGGCGCACGGCGCGGGCCGCAAGATGTCCCGCGCCGACGCGCTGCGCCGCGGCCGGGCCAAGCACACCGTCGAGGAGCTGCGCCGCACCCCGCTGGGCTCGGTGGTGGTGTGCGGCGAACGGCAGTTGCTCTTCGAGGAGGCGCCCACCGCCTACAAGCGCATCGAGCAGGTGATCGGCGACCTGGTCGCGCACGATCTGGCCACCCCGGTGGCCACCACCGTCCCGCTGGTCACCTACAAGACACCCGACCTCAGCCCCCGGGCCGAGCGCCGGGACAACCGCCGCGGGCGGGGCCGCCGGTGAGCGTCCACCTGCTCGTCGCGCCGGACGGGGCCCGCAGGAGTGCGCCTGGGCGCTGGCCATGCTGCTGCCCCGCCTGGAGGCCGACGCCGCCGGGCGGGGGCTGACGACCCGTCCGGTCGAGACCGTGCCCGGCGCCCGGCCCGGCAAGACGCGGCGGCGCCCCGGCGACAGGGCCGGGCCGCCCGGCCACGCGCCCCGCGGTAGGCGACCTCGGCCGTGGCCGCGGGCCCGCCGATCGGCGCATGGCGGTCGCGGCAGCGGGTACCGCGCCGGGATGGGACGCTACGACGACGAGGTGACCGCGCTGGCGACACCCCTGACCGACCCGGGCAGCCTGGACGCGCTGCTGGACCGGGTCGGCGACGCCCGGGTGGTGATGCTCGGCGAGGCGACCCACGGCACGCACGAGTTCTACACCTGGCGGGCCGCCATCACCCGCCGGCTCGTCGAGGAGCAGGGCTTCTCGTTCGTCGCCGTCGAGGGCGACTGGCCCGACTGCGACCGGGTGGACCGCAGCGTACGCTGCCGCCCCGACGCCCCGGCCGACCCGCGTGCGGCCCTCGCCGCGTTCGAGCGGTGGCCGACCTGGATGTGGGCGAACGAGGAGGTCGCCGACTTCACCCGCTGGCTGCGCGACCGCAACGCGCGGGTGGAGGAGGCCGACCGGGTCGGCTTCCACGGCCTGGACGTCTACTCGCTCTGGGAGTCGCTCCGGGAGATCCTCACCTGGCTGCGGGAGCACGACCCCGACCAGGTGCCGGCCGCGCTGGCCGCGTACCGCTGCTTCGAGCCCTACGACGAGGACCCGCAGCAGTACGCCCTCGCCACCCGCTTCGTCCCGCACCGCTGCGAGGACGAGGTGGTCGCGCTGCTGGCCGGGCTCCGCGAGCTGGCCGCGGCCGACGGGCCGGGCCGCTTCGGCACCTGGCAGAACGCCGAGGTGGTGGCCGGCGCCGAGCGCTACTACCGGGCGATGGTCCGGGGCGGCCGCGAGTCGTGGAACGTCCGCGACCGGCACATGGACGACACACTCGACCGGCTCCTGGACCACTACGGTCCGGGCGCCAGGGCGGTGGTCTGGGCGCACAACACCCACGTCGGCGACGCCCGGGCCACCGACATGACCGACGCGGGCGAGGTCAACATCGGCCAACTGGCCCGGGAGCGGTACGGGGCGGAGCAGGTGGTGCTGGTGGGGTTCGGCACCCACGCCGGCACGGTGACGGCCGGTCCCGCCTGGGGCGCGCCGATGGAGACGATGACCGTTCCGCCGGCGCGCCCGCACTCGCTGGAGGAGGCCCTGCACGCCGCCGCGCCGGCCCGGGCGCTGCTGGTCTTCCCCCGCGACGAGCGGCCCGACCTGCTGACCCACGAGATCGACCACCGGGCCATCGGGGTGGTCTACCGCTCGCGGCGGGACAGCCCAGGCAACTACGTGCCCACCGTGCTCGGGGACCGCTACGACGCCTTCTGCTGGTTCGACACCTCCGAGGCGGTCCGGCCGCTGCCCACCCGGCCAGTGCCCGCCGAACCTGAGGCATGGCCGTCCGGCGTGTGACCCGCCGCGGCGGGTGGTTTCGGCAGGACCGTCCCGGGCCGCACCGTCCGGGCGGGCCTGGCGGCCGTGCCGGGTAACCCCGGACGTTCGACGGGCTGCCGCCCGGGTAACCGCGCCGGAGCCGACCGGGGAGGCCGGGATGTGCTCACCGGCCTCTCGCCCGGCTGATCGCCGGGCCGGTCCACGCCCCGCCGCGCCCGGATCCGCCACGGAGAGCCGATGCTGCGTCCACCGCTCACCCCGATGCTCGCCGCGCCGGTGGCGGACCTGCCCACCGGCCCGCACCTGGCGTACGAGCCGAAGTGGGACGGCTGGCGGACGCTGGCCTTCCGCGACGCGGACGGGGTGCACCTGCAGTCCCGGGCCGGCCGGGATCTCACCGGCTACTTCCCGGACGTAACCGGGACACTCCGGTCCCTGCCGGCCGGCACGGTGCTCGACGGCGAGCTGATCGTGTGGGCCGAGGGCCGCACCGACTTCGCGCTGCTCCAGCGGAGGGTGACCGCCGGGCGTGGGCTGGCCGCGCTGGCCGACCGCCACCCCGCCCACTTCGTGGCCTTCGACCTGCTCAGCGGCCCGGACGGGGAGCCGTTGCTCGACCATCCGCTGGCCGAGCGGCGCGACCGGCTGGCGGGGCTGCTCGACGACGCGCCCCCGGGGCTCGTCCTCTGTCCGCAGACCGGGGACCTCGCGGAGGCCCGAAAGTGGCTGCGGACCTGGACCGACGCCGGCGTCGAGGGGATCGTCGTCAAGCGGCGCGACGGCCGGTACGAGCCGGGGCGGCGGGGCTGGCAGAAGATTCGCGCCCACCGCACCGTGGAGACCCTCGTCGGCGGGGTCACCGGCCCGGTGACCGACCCGGACACGCTTCTCGTCGGCCGGTGCGACGACCGGGGTCGACTGCGCTACCTGGGGCGGACCCACCCGCTGCACCGGCAACAGCGCCGCGAACTCGCCGGGCTGCTCCGGCCGGCCGCCGCGCAGGGCCACCCCTGGCCCGAACCGCTGCCCGGCGGGTGGACCGGCCAGCTGAACCCGGCGCCGCCGCTGCCGTACACGCCGGTGCACCACGACCTCGTCGTCGAGGTGGAGGCCGACACGGCGTACGAGCACGGGCGCTGGCGGCACCGCGTCCGGCACCTGCGGCCCCGGCTCGACCTGGCCGCCGGCGACCTGCCCGTGCTGACCGACGGCCCGGAGGCGCTGGGCGGCCAACCAGGTGCCGACGGGCCGGACGGCGCAGGGGCGGACCGGCCGGACAGGCGCACCGGGTGAGCGGCCGGTCCAGCGGCATCCCCCGCGACGGCGGCCGAGACCGTTTGTTCCCGGCCGGCCCGGGAAGCCGACATCGGAGTGGCGCGCGGAGCCGCCCGCGCCAGTCCACGGAGGGAGCTCGACATGGGTGACCGCGATCGGTTGCACGAGATGCGGCAGCAGGCCCACAACGCGGGCATCGAGGGGAATTCCAAGATGACCGAGCAGGAATTGCGCGACGCGCTGCGGCGGGTCGGCAAGGGCGAACAGCCGCAGATGGCCAAGCAACAAGCCAAGCGGTGACATGGTGCGGTTCGGCGTCGGCATCCAGCGGTGCCGGCGCCGCCGTCAACCCAGCGCGACCTGATGATTCCCGTGCGTGATATGAACGGACGGTTAACGACTCGTCTCTTGACGGCCGGTTGATGCGCGCCATTGAATTTCGACGTGGTGAGCTGCCTCATCCGAGTGGCGTCCACACCGGCGGTCGGCGCGGTCGCGCCGGCTGATCGACGTCGTGCCCGCACCGGCGCGCTCGACCGAGCGTCGGGGGCCCGGTGGGCAGTGGGATGAGCGAGCGCCGCCGCCGCGCGCTGACCAGCGCGGCCCTGCACGCCGTCTCCCACGCGGTCGCCGTCGTCTACTGCCTCATGACGCTCACCGGGCCGAACCGGCCGCTGATGCTCACGGCGTACGGCTGCGGCCTGGCCGCCGGTGTCGTGGGTTCGTGGGCGGCGACCCGCGTGACCACGAAGGCGTCCGGCTACCGGGTCTCGTTCACCCTCCTGATGATGACGCTGGTGATCGCGGCGCTCGGCGCGCACTGGGACGGCGGGGTCACCTCGCCGGCGGCGCTCGGATTCGTGACCACGGCCGTGTTCGTGGCCGGCTACACCCCGCACCTGCGGCTGATGGTGGGGCTGGAGGTGCTCACCGTCGGGTCGTACGTCGTCGTCGCCGTCGCCGGTCCGCCGGCTCCCGCCGGTCACGTGTTCGTCTACCTGGCCGGCATGCTGGTCCTGGTCTCGGTCTGCTCCACGCAGACGCGAGCCCTCGCCCGGCAGCGGTCCCAGCTGCGCGCCCTGGCGTCCCTGGACCCGCTCACCGGTGCGCTGAACCGGCGTGGCCTGGCCGAACTGGCGACGTTCCTGTTCACCGGCTGCCGCCCCGGCCCGTCCCTGCTCTGCCTCGACCTGGACGACTTCAAGCTGGTGAACGACCGCCTCGGGCACGCCGCCGGCGACGACCTGCTCCGCCGGGTGGTGGCGACCACCCGGAACGTGCTGCGGGCCGAGGACGCCGTCGCCCGGCTCGGCGGCGACGAGTTCGTGGTGGTGCTCGGCGACGCCGACCGGGATTCGGCGCGGGCCGCGGCGGCCCGGATCGAGGCGGCGGTCCGGGGGCTGGCCGGCGTCAGCGTCGGCTCGGCCACCGCCCTGCGCCTCCGCCTGGCCGGCGATGGCCGGGACCGACCCGGCACGGGCGTCCGGACCCGGTTACCGTAGCCGCGGCGCGGGTGGCCGTGCCGGGCGGTCGAGCGGCGGGAGGGGTCCGATGCGCCTGCACGTGGGCTGCGCCATGTGGACGCACCGGTCCTGGCAGGGGCGTTTCCTCGCCCACCCGCTGCCGGCCCAGGATCGGCTGCGCGCCTACGCCGAGTGGTGCACCGCGGTGGAGGGGAACACCACCTTCTACGCGACCCCGACCCGGGAAACGGTGGCCTCCTGGGCCCGGCAGACCGACCCCGGCTTCCGCTTCGTGCCCAAGCTGCCGAAGGTCGTCACGCACGAGCGCCGGCTCACCGGCGCCGACGCGGAGCTGCGGGCCTTCCTGGACGCCGTCGAACCCCTCGGCCCGCGGGCGCACGCCCTCTGGGTGCAGCTGCCGGGCTCGTTCGGCCCCGGCGACGTGCCCGCGCTGGCCCGCTTCCTGCGCGGGCTGCCCACCACCCACCGGTACGCCGTCGAGGTGCGTCACCCCGCGTTCTTCTCCGACCCCGGCGCGGTACGCGCCTTGGAGGAGACGCTCGCCCGGGTCGACGCGGAGTGGATCCCCTTCGACACCACCGCGTTCTTCCGCACCCCACCGACCAGCGACGCGGAGCGGGATGCGTGGCTGAAGAAGCCGCGCCTCCCGCTGCGGACCCGGGCGCTGACCGACCGGCCGATCGTCCGCTACCTCGGCCGGGACGACCCGGCGCGGACGGTCGAGGGCTGGCAGCCGTGGCTCGACGTGGTGACCGGCTGGCTGCGCGAGGGCCGCTCGCCGACCGTGTTCGTGCACACCCCGGACAACGCCGACGCGCCCGACCTCGCGCGCCGCTTCCACGACCAGGTCCGGGCACGCCTGCCCGAGGTCGCGCCGCTGCCCGAGCCGGCGCCGGTCGCCCCTTCGACGCTGTTCTGAGGCGAGCCGCCTCGACGCGGCTCCGCGGCGAGCCGCGCCGGGTCAGGCCGGCGTCAGCGGCAGCAGCACGACAAACCGGGTGTCGCCCGGCTCCGACCGCACCCGGATGTCGCCGTGGTGCTTGTTGACCACGATCCGGTAGGAGATGTCCAGCCCGAGGCCGGTGCCCTCGCCGACGGGCTTCGTCGTGAAGAACGGCTCGAAGATGCGCGGCCGGATCTCCGGCGGGATGCCGGCGCCGGTGTCCCGGACCTCCACGATCAGCCGGTCCTCCTTGCGGCCGGTCCGGATGGTCAGCGTGCCGCTGCCGGCCATCGCGCCGAGCGCGTTGTCGATGAGGTTCGTCCAGACCTGGTTCAGCTCGGCGGCGTACGCCGGAACCGGCGGCAGGGCCTGGTCGTACTCCTTCACCACCCGCACACCGGGCGGGATCTTGGCGTGGAGCATGACCAGGGTGGCGTCGAGCAGGTCGTGCACGTCCACCGTCTGGTAGGGCGCCCGGTCCAGTTGGGAGTACTGCTTCGCGGCGCCGACCAGCCCGGAGACCCGGGTGACGGCGTCGTCGATCTCGCCCATCAGCAGTTCCGTGTCGATGGTGTACGTGATCCAGTGGATCGCCGACTCCAGGTCGTCGGCGCCGACCGCGGCGTCGACCTGGCCGAGCCAGCCGCTGTCGATGCCCCCGGCGATCAGCGTCGGAGCCAACTCCCAGGCGCCCCGGACGCCGTGGTCGTCGAGCCAGTCGGCCAGCTCGTCCTCGGCGTCGCTGGCCGCCAGCGGCGTGAGCGCGGGCGCGGCGGCGGCCCGCTTCACGGCCTCCTCCTGCAACGCGACGAGATCGTGCAGCCGCCGGCCGTCGAGCCGGCCGTCGGCGATCATGGCGAGCTTGTGCCGCATCTTCGCGACCCGGCCGCGCAGCGCCGAGGTGGCCCGCACCGCGGCCGCCGCCGGATTGTTGAGTTCGTGGGTGAGCCCGGCCGACAGGGCGCCCAGGGCCAGCAGCCGCTCCCGCTCGCCGACGATGGTCTGCGAGTTGCGCATCCCGATGAACAGCCCCTCCAGCAGGTGGGTGGCCATCGGGAACCAGCTGCGCATCGCGTCGGCGATGATCTGGGCGGGGAGCGCGAAGACCGCGCAGTCGGTCACCGCGAAGAGGCTGTTCAGGTAACGCTGCTCGGCCAGGTCGCCCACGTACGCCTGCATGGCGCCGCCGTAGACACCGGGCTGGCTGGTCCGGCTGATCTCGACCTCGTCACCCTGGACCCGGCGGTGCAGGGTCACGGTGCCGTCGAGCAGCACGTAGAAGCAGCTCGCCGGCTCGCCCTCGACGTAGACCGCCTCGCCGGCGCGGCGCCGCTCCACCCGGCCGTGCTCGGCCAGGTGCGCGAGCTGCTCCGGGGTGAGCGACTCGAAGAGGAAGAGGCGCCGCAGCTCGTCCGGGGTGAGCCGGTCGGTTCCGGTGGTCACTGTGCCTCCCTGGTTCGCGACTGCGGGGCTCGCAAACCCGGCTCACTCCTCGCGCTCACTGTGCCTCCAGGTAGCGGTGCACGAGCGAGACCGCCATGGCGCCCTCGCCCACGGCCGAGGCCACCCGCTTCACCGACTCGGCCCGCACGTCACCGGCGGCGAAGACGCCGGGCATGCTGGACTCCAGGTGGTACGGGTCGCGCGGCAGCGCCCAGCCGGCCGGCCGGCGGCCCCCGCGGGTCAGGTCCGGCCCGGTGAGGACGAAGCCCCGGCTGTCCCGGGCGACCGCGCCGTCGAGCCAGTCGGTGTGCGGCTCCGCGCCGATGAACACGAAGAGCCACGAGGTGCCGGCGCGCCGGGTCTCGCCGGTGCGGGTGTCGCGCAGGGTCACCTCCTCCAGGTGATCCCGGCCGGCGCCGCCGACCACCTCGGTGTACGGGTGGACCTCGATGGTGTCGATCCGGGCGATCTGCTCGATCAGGTAGCTGGACATCGACCGGGTCAGGTCGTCGCCGCGGATCAGCAGGTGCACCCGGCGGGCGTACCGGGAGAAGTGCACGGCGGCCTGGCCGGCCGAGTTCGCCCCGCCGACGATGTAGACGTCCTCCCCCGAGCAGCTCGGCGCCTCGCTGGCCACCGAGCCGTAGAAGCAGCCCCGGCCGGTCAGCTCGGCCAGCCCGGGCGCGGGCAGCATCCGGTAGGAGACGCCGGTGGCGAGCACCACCGTGTGCGCGGCGACGCTGCTGCCGTCGGCGAACCGGAGCACCCGCGCCCCGCCCGCGTCCTCCAGGGACACCACCTCGCGGGCGCTGAGCAGTTCGGCGCCGAACCGCAACGCCTGCCGGCGGGCCCGGTCGGTCAGCTGCGCGCCGGACACGCCGTCGGGAAAGCCGAGGTAGTTCTCGATCCGGCTGCTCTGCCCGGCCTGGCCACCGGTGGCCCGCCGCTCGATCAGCACCGTCCGCAGCCCCTCCGATGCGCCGTAGACGGCGGCGCCGAGCCCGGCCGGGCCGGCACCGACCACCACCAGGTCGTAAAAGTCCGCGGCCGGCGTCGTGGCCAGCCCGACCTGCGCGGCCAGGTCGGCCGTCGTCGGCTGCACCAGCGACTTGCCGTCGGCCGTCACGACCAGGGGTACGTCGTTCGCGGTCACCCCGGCCGCCGTCAGCAGCTCGGCGCCCTCCGGCTCGTCCGCGAGCACCCAGCGGAACGGCACGAGGTTGCGGGCCAGGAAGTCGCGCGTCGTGAACGACGGGGCGGACCAGCGGTGCCCGACCACACGCAGCTCGGGGGTCGCCGTGGCGGCGCCGGCCGCCCACGCCTCCAGCAGCTGGTCGAGCACCGGGTAGAGCTTCTCCTCCGGCGGGTGCCACGGCTTGAGCAGGTAGTGGTCGAGGTCGACCACGTTGATCGCGTTGATCGCGGCGTCGGTGTCGGCGTACGCGGTGAGCAGGACCCGGCGCGCGGCGGGGAAGAGGTCCATGGCGGCCTCGAGGAACTCGATGCCGTTCATCTGCGGCATCCGGTAGTCGGCGATCAGCACCGCCACCTGCTCGCCGCGGAGTTTCAGCTCGCGGAGCGCGTCCAGCGCCGCCTCGGCGGAGTCGGCCCGCACCACCCGGTAGCGGTCGCCGTAGCGGCGCCGGATGTCGCGGGCAACCGCCCGGGAGACGGCCGGGTCGTCGTCGACGGTGAGGATCGCGGGGTTGGGCATGGCGTCTACTAAAGCACCGTCACCGCTCAGCCCCCACCACGCGCCGTCCCCGCCCCCACTCAGCCGGGCCGGCCGCGCTCGCGGGGCGGCACCGGGTCGGCGTACGCCCCGGGCGGTCCCGCGTACCGCCGGCCGTGCGGATACGGCAGGGCGTTCGGCGTGCAGCCGTGCAGGCCCAGGGTCTGCTGCTGCATCACCGGCGCCGGACGGCCCGGGCCCGGGCACCGCTCGTGCCCGTGGCCGAGCCGGTGGCCGACCTCGTGGTTGACCATGTACCGGCGGTAGGTGGCGAGGCTCGCGCCGTAGCCCGGCACGCCGTCGGCCCAGCGGGCGACGTTGAGCACCACCCGGTCGCCGTGGCGACAGGAGGTGTAGCCGTCGGGGATGTCCCGGCACAGCTCGTCGCGGGTGCCGGGGGTGGCGAGATAGACGGTGAAGTCGGCCGGTTGGTCCGGCCCGACCCGGCGCAGGGCGAGCGTCCCGCCCGCGGTCCAGCCGTGCGGGTCGGTCAGGGTCCGGGTGACCTCCGCGGCGAAGTCGGCCGGCGGCAGCCCGTGGATGTCGCGCTCCACCGCGACCCGGTAGCGCAGCAGCCGGCCCGTACCCCTCGGGGCGACCGGCTCGGCG
>NZ_MUYZ01000263.1:0-9826 GCF_003013775.1 Micromonospora sp. MH33 | reverse complement strand
CGGGGCGGCAGGCCGAGCCGGTCGGCGGTGAGCAACACCTCGCCGGGCGGCGCGGTGGCGTGCCGGGGCGGCACGGTGTGGCCCGGCACCCACACCCCGGCGGCGGCGAGCGCGTCGCCGTGCGCGGCGAATACCGCCTCGGGCGGCCCGTCGGCGCGCACCCCGCCGCCGGGCTCCAGCACGACCACCCGGTCGACAAGCGGCAGCGCCTCGGCGACCCGGTGCTCGACGAGGATCAGCGTGGTGTCCGCGTTGAGGGCGTCCGCGACGGCCCGGCGGACCAGGTCGGCGCCGGCCGGGTCGAGGTTGGCGGTCGGCTCGTCGAGCAGCAGGAGCCCCGGCCGCAGCGCGAGCGTCCCGGCCAGGGCGAGCCGCTGCTGTTCGCCGCCGGAGAGCGCCGCCGTGGGCCGGTCCCGGTCATACGGGAAGCCGACCCGGCGCAGCGCCTCGTCCACCCGGGGCCAGATCTCGTCGGCGGGCACGCCCCGGTTCTCCAGCCCGAACGCGACGTCGTCGCCGCAGCGGGCCATCACCAGTTGGGTCTCCGGGTCCTGGAAGACGATGCCGACGCGTTCCCGGGCCTTACGCGGGTCGAGCCCGTCGATCTCGACGGTGCCCTCCTGCTCGCCGGAGTCCTCGGGCAGCAGCCCGGCCAGCGCCGCCAGCAGCGTGCTCTTGCCCGCCCCGGAGGCGCCCAGCAGCAACACCCGCTCCCCGGCCTCGACGCGCAGGTCCACCCCCCGCACCGCCCAGCCCTTCCGCCCCGCATGCCGCCACCCAAACCCCCGCAGCTGAACGGCACCCACGCGCCCACCTCCTCTCATCCGGTGATCATGAAGTTATTGCCGTGACACGCCGCCGCGAAGGCAACAACTTCATGATCAACGCGGATGTCGGGCGTGCGATCCGGTCAGACGAGGGCGCGGTCGCGGCCGGCGGGGAAGCGGTCGAGGACGCCGGTGTTGGCCAGGGCGCGGGTGAGGAACCACGCGCCCGCACCGGCGATCACGGTGGCGCTGACGATGGTCAGCAGGGCGTACGGCAGGCGGTAGTCGAACAGGTCGTAGGCCTTGTTCCAGTAGACGAAGTCGAAGATCGCGGCGGTCAGGCCGGTCAGCGCACCGGCCAGCAGGGCGACCGGCAGCCGGAAGGTGCGGTAGCGGAAGGCGGCGAAGGCCAGCTCGGCGCCCACGCCCTGCATCAGGCCCTGGACGATGACGATGCCGCCCCACTGGCTGCCCAGCAGCGCGGAGACGACCGCCGCCAGCAGCTCGCAGTAGAGGGAGGCGCCGGGCTTGCGGATGACCAGCCCGCCGAGCACGGCCGGCACCAGCCAGACGCCGTAGATCAGGGTCTGTGCGGGCGGGAAGAAGGCGAAGGCGGCGTCCGTGGCGCTCCAGACCAGCCCCCAGGCCCAGAAGATGACGCCGAAGGCTACGGCGATCACCGAGGCGACGACGATGTCGACGGTGCGCCAGCGGTTGCTGTCGGTGTGGTTCATGGCTGACTCCCAGTTCAGGTGAGGAACCAGGAGAAGACGCACGCCGCGCCCGGTGGTCACCGGACGGCGGCGCGGCTGGAGGTCGACCGAACTCCCTGCGCTGGCATTACCCAGATCAGGTTCGAGGGTCTGCGGGCACCGGCCCGCACTCTCAGCGCTGTGCGCTCCCCTGTCGGATGTGAAGTTGTCTCGCCGGAGACGCTAGCACCGACCCCGCCCCCGGGCCCAGCAGGGCGATCGCCCGTTAGGGTGGCGATCATGCGGGTCGAGGCGCGAGGTCTGACGTTCGAGGTACGCACCGGCGGCCCCGAGGGCGGCGAACCCGTTCTGCTGCTGCACGGTTTCCCGCAGCACGCCGGCGAGTGGGACGAGGTGACCCCCGCGCTGCACGCCGCCGGGCTGCGCACGTACGCGCTCGACCAGCGCGGCTACTCGCCCGGCGCACGGCCGGCGGACGTCGGGGCGTACCGGATCCCGGAGCTGGTGGCCGACGCGGCGGCCGTGCTCGACGCGCTCGGGGTGACCACTGCCCACCTGGTCGGACACGACTGGGGCGCGATCGTGGCGTGGGGGCTGGCGGCCGCGCACCCGGAGCGGGTCCGCACGCTGACCGCCGTCTCGGTGCCGCACCCGGCGGCCATGGGGCACGCGCTCGCCACCGACTCGCGGCAGAAGGCCCGCTCCTCCTACATCGCCCTGTTCCGCAAGCCGGGCAAGGCGGAGAAGGTGCTGCTGGCGTTCCGCGCGGCGGCCCTGCGCCGGATGCTCGCCGGGGTGGGCGACGCCGACCGGGTGGCCCGCTACGCCGACCCCATGCGCGAGCCGGGCGCGCTGACCGCGGCGCTGAACTGGTACCGGGCCATGACCGGGGCCGACATGAAGGCCGTCGGGCCGGTGGGCGTGCCGACCACGTTCGTCTGGAGCGACAAGGACGTGGCGATCGGCCGGACCGCCGCCGACGCGTGCGCCGCCCACGTCACCGGCGACTACCGCTTCCTGGTGCTGCCCGGCGTCACCCACTGGATCCCGGACGAGGCGCCCGGCCCGCTGGCCGCGGCGATCCTGGCCCGCACCGGCCGATGACCGCGAGCCCCGCGCCGGCCCGGCCGCACACCCGCGCCTCGCTCGCCGCCCAGCTCCGCGACCTCGGGGTACGCCCCGGCGGGACCGTGCTGGTGCACGCCTCCCTGCGCCCGCTGGGCTTCCTCTGCGGCGGCCCGGAGGCGGTGCTGCTCGCCCTGCGCGACGTGCTCGGCCCGGCCGGCACGGTGGTGGTGCCCACCCACACCCCGGACAACAGCGACCCGGCGGGCTGGCCCAACCCGCCGGTGCCGGCGGACTGGTGGCCGGTGATCCGCGACGGGCTGCCCGGGTTCGACCCGGCGGTCACGCCGAGCCGGTTCATGGGCGCGCTGGCCGAGCTGGTGCGCACCTGGCCGGGGGCGCTGCGCAGCGACCACCCGCACGTCTCGTTCGCCGCGCTCGGGCCGGCCGCCGCGCGGATCGTCGCCGGCCACGCCCGGGCCGACATGCTCGGCGAGGGCTCCCCGCTGGCCCGCCTCCACGACCTCGACGCCGACGTGCTGCTGCTCGGCGTGGACCACGGCAGCAACACCTCCCTGCACCTGGCCGAGTACCGGCAGGCCGCGCCGCCCCGGCAGCGCTGCGGCGCGGCGGTGCTGACCGTCGACGGCGGGCGGGAGTGGGTGTGGTGGGACGACATCCGACTGGACGACGAGGGTTTCACCCGGCTCGGCGCCGACCTGGAGGCCACCGGTGCGGTGCGGCTGGGGCCGGTCGGCGACGGGACGGGCCGGTTGATGAGGCAGCGGGCGGCGGTCGACTTCGCGGTCGAGTGGCTGGCCCGGCACCGACGGACGGAGGAGACATGACGGTGAGTGCCGAGGCGTACCTGGCGGTGGTGACCGAGACGATCGGTCGGGTCGCCGCCGACCAGCGGGAGAACGTGGCCCGGGCGGCGGACCTGATCGCCGCGTCGCTGCGCGCCGACGGGGTGGTGCACGCGTTCGGCACCGGCCACTCCGAGGCCCTCGCCATGGAGGTCGCCGGCCGGGCCGGCGGGCTGGTCCCCACCAACCGGATCGCCCTGCGCGACCTGGTGCTGCACGGCGGCGAGCCGGCCGACGTGCTCGGCCCGAAGCTGGAACGCGAGCCGGCCGTGGCGCACCGCCTCTACGAGCTGGCCCCGGTCCGGCCGCAGGACGTGTTCGTGCTCGCCTCCAACTCCGGGGTGAACGGGGCGATGGTCGAGTTCGCCGCCATCGTCAAGGAGCGCGGGCACGGGCTGGTGGCGATCACCTCGGCGCAGCACTCGGCCCGGATGACCTCGCGCCACCCGTCCGGGCGCAAGCTCGCCGACTTCGCCGACGTGGTGCTCGACAACGGCGCCCCGTACGGCGACGCCACCCTGCCGCTGCCGGGCGGCGGCGCGGTCGGCGCGGTCTCCTCGATCACCGCCGCGCTGCTGGCCCAGCAGATCGTCGCCGAGGTGGTCGTCCGGCTGCTCGCCGCGGGGGAGCGGCCCCCGGTCTACCTGTCCGCCAACATCGCCGGCGGCGACGAGCACAACGCCGGGCTGGAGGCCCGGTACGCCGGCCGGATCCGCCGGGGCGCCTGAACCGGTTTCACGCTCGGGCCGGTCGGGCACTGGCTGTGCTGCCGGTGGGAGGCCCCCACCGGCAGTACCGTCTTCCCTGGAGGTAGCGGGTGTCCAAGGAAACCGAGAAGCAGCGCTGGCAGCGCAACTTCGCCGACCTGCTCCAGGAGCTGCGGGTGGCGCAGACCGGCGTGCAGATCCTCTTCGCCTTCCTGCTGACCCTGCCGTTCAGCAACGGGTTCACCCGGACCACCGGTTTCCAGAAGGACGTCTACATCATCGCGTTGCTGGCCGCCGCCGCGGCCACCGCGATGATCATTTCGCCGGTCGCCTTCCACCGGGCGCTGTTCCGCCAGGGCCGCAAGCCGGAGCTGGTCCGCTTCGCGCACCGGATGGCCAGCGGCGGCCTCGGCTTCATGCTGATCTCGATGGTCAGCGCGGTCCTGCTGATCACCGACTTCGTGCTGAGCCGCCCGATCGCCTTCCTGCTCAGCGCGGTCACCGGGGTCTGGTTCCTGGGCTTCTGGGTGGCCCTGCCGGTCGCCCGGCGCAACTGGGGTGACGACGACATCGACGACGAGGACGACGATCCGCGGGCACTGGCCGGCGACTGACGCGCGGGTCCCGCCAAATCGGACGTGCGCGCGAGGCTACCCCTGGGTAACACCCAGGGGTAGCGTCGTTTTCGTCGCACGTCGACGCAGCCGGACCGAGGTCTCCAGGAGGCAGCCGTGACCACGACACACAACAGCCGACCCGACCCCGCCGGACACGGCGGCCCGACCGGGCGGGTGGCGCCGATCGACGACCCCGAGCCGCCGCCCGGCTCCGCCGCGGCGGCGACGACCGATGGTGCGGAGCCGGCGCCCGGCACCGCCGCCGCGGTCGACGCGGCGGGTGGCGCCGGGCCGCTGCCCACGGAGGCCGGCCAGGTCTCCGAGAAGGAGGCGCGGCAGGTCGCCGAGGCGGCCCGCGAGTCGGCCTGGGACCGGCCCAGCTTCGGCAAGGAACTCTTCCTCGGCCGCTTCCAGCTCGACCTCATCAACCCCTGGCCCCGCTCCGACCCGGACGACGTGGCCCGGGCCGAGGAGTTCCTCGGCGCGTTCGGGGCGTACCTGGACTCCGAGGTGGACGGCGCGGCCATCGAGCGGGACGCGCGCATCCCCGACGAGGTGTTCCACGGGCTGGCCCGGCTCGGCGCCTTCGGCATGAAGATCGACCGGAAGTACGGCGGCCTCGGGCTGAGCAACCTGCACTACTGCCGGGCCCTGATGCGGGCCGGCTCGGTGAACCCGTCGATCGGCGCGCTGCTCTCCGCGCACCAGTCGATCGGCGTGCCGCAGCCGCTGAAGATGTTCGGCACCCCCGAGCAGAAGCAGCGCTTCCTGCCCCGGCTGGCCGCCGGCGAGGTCTCCGCCTTCCTGCTCACCGAGCCGGACGTCGGCTCCGACCCGGCCCGGCTGGCCACCACCGCCGAGCCGACCGAGGACGGCACCGGCTACCGGCTCAACGGGGTGAAGCTCTGGGCCACCAACGGCACGGTCGCCACCCTGCTCGTGGTGATGGCCCGGGTGCCGGCGGCGGAGGGGCGGCGCGGCGGCATCACCGCCTTCGTGGTGGAGGGCGACAGCGAGGGCATCACCGTCGAGCGGCGCAACGAGTTCGTCGGGCTGCGTGGCCTGGAGAACAGCCTCACCCGGTTCCACGACGTCTTCGTGCCGAAGGAGAACGTGATCGGGGGCGAGGGCAAGGGCCTGAAGATCGCGCTGACCACGTTGAACACCGGCCGGCTCTCGCTGCCGGCCATGTGCGTGGGCGCCGGCAAGTGGGCGTTGAACGTGGCCCGCGAGTGGGCCGCCGACCGGGTCCAGTGGGGCCGGCCGGTCGGCGAGCACGAGGCGGTCGCCAAGAAGCTCGCCTTCATCGCCGCCACCACGTACGGCATGGAGTCCATGCTCGACCTCTGCTGCCTGCTCGCCGACGACGACCGCAACGACATCCGGATCGAGGCGGCGCTGGTGAAGCTCTACGCCAGCGAGATGGCCTGGAAGATCGCCGACGAGCTGATCCAGATCCGGGGCGGTCGCGGCTACGAGACCGCCGACTCGCTGGCCGCCCGGGGCGAGCGCCCGGCCGCGGTCGAGCAGCTCCTGCGCGACCTGCGGATCAACCGGATCTTCGAGGGCTCCACCGAGATCATGCACCTGCTGATCGCCCGCGAGGCGGTCGACGCGCACCTCTCGGTGGCCGGCGACATCATCGACCCGGACGCCGGGCTGGGCCGCAAGGCGAAGGCCGGCGCGCGGGCCGGCGTCTTCTACGCCAAGTGGCTGCCCACGCTCGCCGTGGGCAAGGGGCAGGCGCCCGGGGCGTACCACGAGTTCGGCCCGCTCGCCGGCCACCTGCGGCACGTCGAGCGGACCTCCCGCAAGCTGGCCCGGTCCACCTTCTACGCGATGTCCCGCTGGCAGGGGAAGATGGAGCGCAAGCAGGCGTTCCTGGGCCGGGTGGTGGACATCGGCGCGGAGCTGTTCGCGATGTCGGCGGTGTGTGTCCGGGCGGTCGCCGAGCGGGCCGAGCACCCGGAGAACGTCGAGCTGGCCGACCTGTTCTGCCGGCAGGCCCGGCTGCGCGTCGACGACCTGTTCACCGGGCTGTGGTCCAACACCGACGCGGTGGACGTGGCGGCCGCGAAGCGGATCATCGCCGGCCGGTACGCGTCCGTGGAGGAGGGCGTGGTCACCCCGCCCGCCGATCGCCCCTGGGTGGCCAACTGGCAGCCGGGCCCGTCCGCGGCGCAGGACGTCCGCCGCCGCGTCCCGCCCCCGAAGTGACGATGCCGGGGCCCCGCCGAACGCGGCGGGGCCCCGCCGGTCAGCGGGCGACCGCCCAGGCGATCACCCCGAACAGGATGAGCCCGTTCAGCCCGGCGAGCACCAGGTACGCGGCCGGCGGGATCCGGCGGCCCTTGCGGACGTAGCTCACCAGCACGCCCGCGTAGATCAGCAGCAGGACGGCGACGGCGATCAGGAAGTACAGCACCGGCACACCTTACCGGCCGGTGCGCAGCCCGAGTCCGCGCAGCTCCAGTGCGGCGAGCGCGTCGACCGTCTCCTCGTCGCCGCGGCGCCACGCCTCGGCCACGTCCGGCGCGATCCGGTTCAACTTCGCGAGGGGTTGCCCGGCGAGCGCGCGCAGCGCCAGCAGGTCCCGCCCGGCCGGGGCGGCGGCGAGGGCCTTGGCCGCGCCCGCCCGGCGCATCCAGCGCACCCGCAGCGGCAGCCAGCCGAACAGCACCAGCCCGAGCGGGAAGACCAGCACCGCGACGGTCAGCGCCAGGGCCAGCTGGCCGACCAGTTCCTGCTGGTCGCGGCCGGCCTCGGCGACCGCGCGGGCGGCCTCGGCGGCCTTGGTGAAGGGGCCGGTCAGCTCGTCGCCGACCAGCGGCACCCGGCCGACCTTCCCGCCGGCGTCGGCCAGGTTGTCGGCGAGCCCGCCGCCGGCCCCCTCCAGCTTCTGGCCGGGTACGGCGAGCTTCTCGACGAGGTCGTGCAGCCAGAGCGCGAAGCGGATCGCCGCGTACACCCAGACGACCACGAGCAGATCGGTGAGGAGCTGACGGAGGGCGGTCGGAAAACGGTCGGCGTAGATCTTCACGCCGGACAGCGTGCCACGGCCCGGCCGCCGGGGCACGGGGCAGTTTTCTCAGCCGGCGCAGGCCGGGCAGGTGCCGAAGATCTCCAGGGTGTGGCTGACCCCGGCGTACCCGTGCTTGGCGGCGACCCGCTCGGCCCAGCTCTCCACCGCCGGGCCGGCCACCTCCACGGTCCGGCCGCAGGCCCGGCAGACCAGGTGGTGGTGATGGCCCTCGCTGCACCGCCGGTAGAGGTGCTCGCCGCCGGGCGGGCGCATCACGTCGATCTCGCCGGCGTCGGCGAGCCCCTGGAGGGTCCGGTAGACGGTGGTCAGCCCGACCCGCTCGCCGCGCTGGCGCAGCATGGCGTGCAGGTCCTGGGCGCTGTGGAAGCCCTCGACCTCGCCCAGCAGCGCGCTCACGGCGCTGCGCTGCCGGGTGTTGCGCAGTGCCCCCTCGGTCATGACGGACCCTCCCCGGCGTGGCTGACCGCGTCCGCCACGATGTGCGCGACGTGCTCGTCCACCAGGGCGTACGCGATCTCCCGGCCGCGCCGCGAGCCGCGCACCACGCCCGCGCCGCGCAGCACCCGCAGGTGCTGGGAGACCAGCGGCTGCGGGGCGCCGAGCTTCTCCACCAGTTCGTGCACGCACCGCTCGCCCTGGGCCAGCTCGCTGACGATCGCCAGCCGGATCGGCGCCGACAGCGCGCGCAGCAGGTCACCCGCGCCCTCGAAGGCGTCGTACCCGTTCGTGACCGTCATCCCGTAACGGTAACCAATGCCGGCAGCGCCGGCCGGGACGGCCTCAGCCCAGGACCACCTCGTGCTCCGGCGGCTCGGCCACGGGCGCGGCGGCCGGGCCGGTCCGCCGGCGCAGCGCCCGCCGGCCGGCCGCCAGCAGCGCCACCACCAGGAACGAGCCGATCGCCAGCAGCACCACCGAGGCGCCGGGCGCGGTGTCGGCGGTGGCCGCCACCCAGACCCCGGCGCCGGCCGCGAAGAGCCCCAGCGCCATGGCCGCCGCCATGGTGCTCCGGAACCCCCGGGTCACCTGCTGCGCGGTGGCCACCGGCACCACCATCAGCGCGCTGATCAGCAGCACCCCGACCGCCCGCATGGCGATGGTCACGGTCACCGCGGTGCCCACCGCGAGGAGCAGGTTCAACGCCCGCACCGGCAGGCCGGAGACCCGGGCGTACTCCTCGTCGTGGCAGACCGCGAAGAGCGCCGGGCGCAGCACCAGCATGGTCACCAGGATCGCCACGCCGAGCACGCCGATGGTGATCAGATCCGCCGGCGACGTCGTGGTCAGCGACCCGAAGAGGTACGCGTTGAGCGACCCGCTGCTGGCGTCGGAGAGCCCGACCAGCATCACGCCGCCGGCGATGCCGCCGTAGAACAGCAGCGCCAGGGCCAGGTCACCGGAGGTGCGCCCGCGCGAGCGGACCAGCTCGATGACGATCGCGCCCAGCGTGGCCGCGACGACCGCGACCAGCACGGGGGAACGGTTGAGCAGCAGCCCGGCGCCGACGCCGGTGAGCGCCACGTGGCCGATGCCGTCACCGATCAGCGCCAGCCGGCGCTGCACCAAGTAGATGCCGAGCGCCGGGGCGGCCAGCCCGATGACCAGCGCGCCGACCAGGGCGCGCAGCATGAAGTCGTACTGGAAGAGGTCCATCACATGCTCCACAGCCCGGCGGGCTCCTCGTCGCAGTGCGGGTGCACATGGTCGTGGCCCGGCTCGGCGTGGTGCCCGGCCGGCTCCGGCACCGCGCCGTCGTGGCAGATGCCGCCCTGGTGGACGACGACGGCCCGGCTGATCAGCGGGCGCAGCGGGCCCAGCTCGTGGGCGACCAGCAGCACCGTGCCGCCGCCGTCGCGGAAGTCCCGCAGCGCGCTGGCGAACGCCTCCTGGCTGGCCGCGTCCACCCCGGCGGTCGGCTCGTCGAGCACCAGCAGCTCCGGCCGGCCGGCCAGCGCCCGGGCGATCAGGGTGCGCTGCTGCTGGCCGCCGGAGAGGGTGGCGACCGGGTCGCCGGCCCGGTCGGCCAGCCCGACCGCGTGCAGCGCCGC
>NZ_MUYZ01000262.1:0-9875 GCF_003013775.1 Micromonospora sp. MH33 | reverse complement strand
CCCGGCGCGAGGCGCAGCGCCGGCTGGCCGCCCAGCGCGAGGCGGTCCGGCGTACCGCCATGGGGCTGGACCGGCCCGCGGACCTGCCGCCCGCCGCGAGCGGCGGCTCGGTCTCCTACCGCCGGGCGGGTGGCCTGCGGGGGCGGCCGTACCAGAGCGGGCGGGGCGCCTGAAAATTTTCTGGCCGGTGATGTCGAATCCGGTCAGGGTCGTTCGACGGGTTGGTGAAGGCCGGTGCGGAGCCGGCCGCCGACAGGGGAGCTTCTGATGGCCAAGATCGTGTCGAACTTCTTCATCTCGCTGGACGGTGTCGTGGAGCGGCCCGAGCAGTGGCACTTCCCCTACTTCGACGACGAGATGGGCGCCGTCGTCGGCCGCGGGGTGGAGGCGACCGCTGCGTTCCTGATGGGGCGCACGCAGTACCAGGAGTGGTCGGAGTACTGGCCGAACCAGGCCGGGGACGACATCGACTTCGCGTCGTTCATCAACTCGGTGCCGAAGTACGTGCTGTCCAACACCCTCACCGAGACGACCTGGCAAAACTCGCACCTGATCTCCGGCGACTCCGACCAGGTCGCGGCGCGGCTGCGGGAGATCAAGGAGCAGACCGACGGGGAGATCGCCATGTCGGGCGGCGCCACCACGGTCCGGTGGCTGCTCGCCAACGGGCTGTTGGACGAGCTGCGGCTGCTGGTCCACCCGATCGCCGTGGGACGCGGCCAGCGCCTCTTCGAGGACACGCCGACCTACCCCCTGCGCCTGCTCAACAGCGCCACCCTCAAGAGCGGCGTCCTCAACCTGACCTACGCCCCCGCCTGAATCGGTCGTCCCGCGATCTTGGCGGGTTTGGGCACCTCTGGGGGCCTATTCCCGCCAAGATCTGCTCGGGCGGTGGGGCGGTTCGCTTCGGAGGCGCGGAACCTGTTAGCCTTGTCGCCGGCCCGCCTGGTGCAAGCCGGGTGGGACCGACGCTGGTACGCCAGCGGAGGGGCTGTGGCGCAGACCGGTAGCGCACCTCGTTCGCATCGAGGGGGTCAGGGGTTCAAATCCCCTCAGCTCCACCCAGTTCAAAGGCCGTTTCCCATGGTGGGGGACGGCCTTTTTCGATCTTGTACAGCAGCGAAGTACAGCAGTCATCGACCGCACAGGCGATGGGCTGGCCGCGAGCTAATCCGGCAGCGGTGTGGGTGCATCGTGAGGTAGATCAGCCCCTGCTCCTCGTGAACCGTGCAGCTCAGTTCGTAGGGCTCGGCAGCGCCGATGCGGAAGACTCGCCGTCGGTGTTGATGTGTCGGATGTCGACCTGCTCGCCCCAGGCGACCAGCCAACCTTGCGGCCGGTCGGGGTGCGCGGGCGGGCGTGGTGACAGTGATCCGGGAGGCGGCGGCGTGGACGGAGTCTTCCAGGTCGCGCTGCCCCCAGCCGTGGAAGGTCTGCGAATCCGCACGGTCAGCCCGCTCCTCGCGCATGACGACGGTGTCTTCGCCGCGCCCGAGCAGCGGCCTCGGCCGCGAGGCGATCGGCGGTAGACAGCGGACCAGACGGGCCAATCGACGGATTGACTGGCCACTCAGCCATTGGTGATGATCACATCACCGGTGCTCACCTGATGCGCCGACCTTCGCGTCCCACTCGCTTCTCTCGATGGGCGGCCCAGCATGGATACCTACTCCGAACAAATCTCCCGCTGGACTCTCGATCATCTACCGGCGCGCATAACCGAAGCGCTTAACAGCCTTGCCGCGTTCGAGCGGCTCGCCGCTGACATGAGCCATCGTCTCGCTGCGCTGCCAGCCCGCCCGGACCACGTGCCCACGCTGACATGTCGGCGACTACTCGTCGATCTCGGCTTTTGGGGCAGCGCTCTGGTGCGACTCGCACTAGTCCACAGCCGCACTGACGCTGTGCTCGATAGTACGACGGCTGGCGACCTTTCTTTCCGCCATTATTACGCCCGACTCGCCGTCCGATCTGCTACCGGGCACCCACCGTGGCAGTCGTTCACGTCGATCATCATTTGGAACGTTCCTACGGTCGAGGTCCGCCTCGATGGCGACCTGCACAGCCGGTCCGAGGGCATATTCGACGGCCCACGGGTGCGTACGTGGACCGGCACTGCCAGCGAAGTGATGCTGTGGGAACTATTCAAAGTCGGCGCGGCGCTCGGCTCTGCCGCCAACAGATCGCTGGACCCGATCGTTTCTGGCGCGGTGTCAGCGCTGTCGGAAGAGTCACTGTCGCGTCTGCTCGCTAGTCACGCGTTCCTACGGAGCTTTCGTCAGCGGATGGTGAACTTTGCCCGCGGGCAAGATCCACGGGGAGAATTCTCCATTGACGTTTTTATGAATCAGATCCGACAGTTCGGTGTGCCGTGGCAATCCAAGGCGGAGGCTCCAAGCGGCCCACATGATGTGGAGTCGCTGGCGCGGGACGCCATATTCGGTATGCCACAAATCCGACATGAACAATGGCGGCGCGATCGGTCCAGGTCGATGATGTCCGTTGAAGGAAGGCGCTTGGAACAGGCGGCCGAAGCGCCGACACTCGCCGAGGTCATTCAGCGGAGCGCGGCCAAGACGCGACCATTCGACGACCTGACCGTGTCCGTCCTGGTCGCGGCGCACGACATTTACGAAGAACGGCGGAAGCTGTCCGCAGCTCACTACGGGATAGCCCGCAAAATGCTGTACCGCCCGCAACGTGCGCAATCGTCGGACCGTGCTGGCATGCCCACGTTCGCGGTCGACAACTCTCAAGGCATCACAGGAATGTCGGATCATGACGTCCAGAGGTTCGACCATGCGCGCCGCGTGAATCCGCTGGAGAACGTCTTGGCCGCGCTGCCATCCGACGAGATCAGCCATGCCCGCAGCCTTATTCAGGAGTCGTTGTCCACCCACTCTGTATCAGTTACGTTGCGACACCCCGGCACCGCGACATCCTGCGCCCAGGCTTAGCTCGATGTTCAAGTGCGGCACGAGCACGGAGAGGGGTTCGATGTAGGTAGATCCTCTTGATGTGGTGCTGTGCAGCAGATGAAGGGGTTGTGGCCCTTCGGCGTCGCCCTGCCGTTGCACTCGAAGTGGGTCAGGTGCAGGGCCGCGGCGACGATGTCACCGATGCGGCGTGGGCTGACCGTCGTATGGCGTAGCGTTTTCCAGCGTCCGATCAGGATCGCGAAGCCGCGTTCTCTTTGCCAACGCAGGCCGCGTAGTGGTCGGTTGTAGGCGCGGTTATCAGGTGCGAGCCGGCGGCCGTCGCCAGGTTGCTTGACCGGGGTCCTGATGCCGTGGCCGGCGCTTTCATAGCCGGAATCGGCCAGCGTAGGCAGGTCAGCCGAACCGAGCCGAGAGGCACATCAGCAGAGCATGTGACCTCGGTGGCAGCCCGACCAGACCACGGTGCAGCCAGTTCGCATCGAGGGGGTCAGGGGTTCAAATCCCCTCAGCTCCACCCAGTTCAAGGGCCGTTTCCGCTCGTCGGAGACGGCCTTTTCGATCTTGTGCGGCAGCGCGGCGGGTCAGCTTGCCGGAAACGCGTGATCCGGCCTCGGCGAGCGTCGCTGCCGATGGCGTGGTGACCGGACCACTCAAGGGTGATTGGTGCTTTCGCGGCGGCCTTGACGATGCGCACTATCGGTACATGATGATCATCGCGCACATCAGCGACACCCACCTCGACGGGAGTGAACGTGCCCTGGCCCGTACCCGGCGGGTGATGCGTTACCTGCGCGGCTGCGACATCGACCTGATCCTGGTCTCCGGCGACCTGGCCGACCACGGCGAGATCCCGGAGTACCAGGAGGGTCAAGGCCGAACTCGTCGCCGACGTGCCGGTGCTCATGCTGCCCGGCAACCACGACAACCGGTCGGCATACCGCAAGGTGCTGCTGGGAACCGACGGTGACGCGCCGATCAACCAGCTTCACCGGGTGGGTGACGTGCTGTTCGCCCTCTGCGACTCCACCATCCCCGGCCGCGACGACGGTCGGCTCGCCCCGGAGACCCTGGACTGGCTGCGCGGGGTCCTGGCCGAGGCTGAGGCGCCCGTCGTCGTCGGACTGCATCATCATCCGATCCGTCTGCACAATCCGCTGGTCGACAGCATCCGGCTCGGCAACGCCGACGAGTTCGCCGCGATCGTCCGGCAGGCCCCCGGCGTTGCGGCGGTCCTCTGCGGACACGCCCACGATGCCGCCGCGGGGTCGTTCGCCGGTCGGCCGCTGCTCGCGGCGCCCGGCGTGGTGTCCACGTCCCGCTTGCCGTGGACCACCACCGACGAGCTCACGTGGGCCAACACCGCCGACCTGACCGACCCGCCGGGCGTGATGTTCCACGTCCTCGACGACGAGGGCACCCTCACCACCCACATTCGGACGGCTCCCGAGTGACAGGGTGAGCGGGCCCCGAGGTCAGGCGCGGCTCACCTCGGCGACCATGACCGGATAGGGCCCTGCGGGCATCTCGGCGGTGGCCTGGTCGGCCGGGATCACGTTGTCCATCCGCATGCGCAGATGCCCGGCGTCTGTCGTGTCGAACACGATCCGCCACGCCCAACCGCCGCCGTACTCGCCCCTCAGCTCGAACGTCCCGTCGGTTCCCGGGCCGCCGGTCAACGACATCGGCGTGGGCTGCTGGTGCCACGAGTCGCCCCACATGGCAACCAGTGAGCCCTCCTGGTCGCCGGCCCCGATGACGAGCAGGCCGTCCTGCGTCCCGTCGTCCGGATGTGTCCAGGAGTAGGCGACCGAGGTCAGGTGCCCACCGGCTGCCGTCGTCACGGTGATCGTGGCCGGCGACCCGGCGAGCGGGTCGGCCGGCATCAACCGGAACCCGTTGGCGCCCGACCAGGAGCCGGCGAAATCGGCGAGGATCATCGGCCCACCATAGGCCCGCGTGCGGCGCGCGGGGGCTGCTGTTCGCGGTCACGTACGTCGACGCCGGCGCTGCTGCACCGCGCGCCGATGTTCGCCGCCGCTGTCGCCACCGTCGTCCTGGCCGGCTGGCGGTGTGGGACGGGATACGCGAGCGGAGGCACCCCGACGAGGCGCCCTAGCGGTCCCGGCTCACCTGTGCCGTCGGGCGATCGCGTGCAGGTCCCGCGCCGGCCCGGTGAGCTGCCGTCCCGCCGGCCACACCGCCCGCAGTCGGCGGCGCAGGTCGAGCCCGTCGACCGGCACCGCGACCAGCGCGCCGGCGGCCAGTTCGGTGCTGACCGCCAGCGAACTCAGCACGGCCGGTCCACTTCCCGCCCCGACCGCGTGCTTGATCGCCGTCGTCGAGGAGAGTTCGAGGACCGGCGCGGCGAACTCGCCGACCCCCTGCTCGCGCAACGCGCTCTCCAACGCCCGGCGGGTGCCCGAGCCCGCCTCCCGGGCCACCAGCGGCGCGGCGGCCAGCTCGGCCGGGGTGATGCCGCGGCGCCGGCGTGCCCACCGGTGGGAAGGGGCGACGACCACCGTGAGCCGGTCCGTGGCCACGGTGTCCGCGTCGAGCCCGCCCGGCAGGTCGGGGCCCTCGATGAAGCCGAGGTCGGCCCGGTCCGCGAGGAGCCGGGCGGCCACGTCCGCGGAGTTGGCGGCCTGGAGCGTGACGGCGAGGTCCGGCTGCCGTACGCGCAGTGCCACGAGCCACGCCGGGAGCAGGTACTCGGCGACGGTCTGGCTGGCCGCGACGGTGAGCCGGCTCTCCTTCGTGACGCGCAGCGCCTGCACGGCGGCGGCGAACGAGTCGGCCGCGTCCACCACGGTGCGGGCCCAGTCGGCGATCAGCGCGCCGGTCGGGGTGAGGGCGGACCCGCGCGGAGTGCGGTGCAGGAGGGTGAGGCCGAGCCGGCGTTCCAGGTGACGGAGGCGGGCGCTGGCCGCCGGTTGGGAGATGCGGTGTTCCGTCGCGGCCTGGCCGATGCTGCCGAGCCGGGCGACGGAGAGCAGCAGGTCGAGGCTGCTCAGGTCGGTCACCTGCGGCGGCAGAGGCATAGGCAGAGGTTATGGCTCGGTAGGGGATCGCCGCCTACCGGGTCGGCTCCGGCGGTCCGAGGGTTGGCGTATGAACAGCCTGCACCAGCCGCCCGTTCTGCCGCGTCGCCCGGAAACCGCCACCCACCTCGGCCCGAACTGGTTCGCCTCGGTGATGGGCACCGGGATCGTGGCCACCGCCGCCGCCGGTCTGCCCGTGCACCTGCCCGGGCTGCGGTTCGTGGCGACCGTCGTCTGGCTCGCGGCGGCGGCGTTGCTGGTGGCGCTGGTCGCCGCGTGGGTGGTGCACCTGCGCCGGGACCGGAAGACCGCGCTCGGATACGCCGCCGACCCGGTCATGGCGCAGTTCTGGGGCGCGCCGCCGATGGCGCTGATGACCGTGGGTGGCGGCGCGCTGCTGCTCGGGCCGGCGCTGATCGGGGAGTCCGCCGCCGTGGCGGTCGACCTCCTGCTGTGGGGCGTCGGGACCGGCCTGGGCCTGCTGACCGCGGTGGCGATCCCGTACCTGATGATGACGCGGCACCGGATCGGGCCGGACGCCGCGTTCGGCGGCTGGCTGATGCCGGTGGTGCCGCCGATGGTCTCGGCCGCGAACGGCGCGCTGCTCGTGCCGCACCTGCCGGCCGGGCAGCCCCGGCTCGACCTGGTGATCGCCTGCTACGCGATGTTCGGCGTCAGCCTGGTCGCCACCCTGGTCATCCTGCCGCAGCTCTGGAACCGGTTGGTCGTCCACCGGGTCGGCGCCGCCCGGATGGTCCCCACCCTGTGGATCGTGCTGGGGCCGCTCGGCCAGTCGATCACCGCGGCGCACCTGCTCGGCCGGGCCGCCGAGGGGGTGCTCCCCGAACCGTACGCGGCCGGGGCGCAGATGCTCGCCGTGCTCTACGGCGTACCCGTGCTGGGGTTCGCCCTGGTCTGGCTGGCCCTGGCGGCCGCTATCACGCTGCGCACCGCGCGCGCCGGGCTGCCCTTCTCGCTCACCTGGTGGAGCTTCACCTTCCCGGTCGGCACGCTGGTCACCGGAGTCACCGGACTGGCCGCCCGGGCCGGCTCGACCATGCTGACCGCGCTCGCCGTGCTGCTGTACGGACTGCTGGTGGCCGCCTGGACGACGGTGGCCGCGCGCACCGTCCGCGGCGCCTGGCACGGACACCTGTTCCTACCGCCGGCGAGGTGAGTGCCGCCGGGCGCGGGTGCACGCCCGGCGGTTCCGTCAGTCGTCGCTTCTAAGCTGCAACGTCAAGCGGCCCGCCACCTGAGTCGGCTGTCCGTCGCACTTCGCTTGCACCGCATCAAGGTGCCGGAGCTGGTTCTCCCGAGCGCGCCGGCGGGGCTGCAGAAAGCACCGGGATGGACGCCGATGCGCACCGAGCTGGTGGTCGGGGTGGTCGTGCGCGGAGCGCTGGTGGTCCGCTTTGGCGCCGGTTTGGGGCTGGTGCGCGTCGGCTTCGGCGTCGGTTTCGGGGTCGGGGTCGGCTTGCTCGTCTTCGCTACCGGGCTGGGCGACTCGGCCGGAGTCGTGGTGGCCGCCGACGGGGAGACCGATGGCTCCTCCACTGCGTGCAGCGCGGAGGCGGAGGCGGCGGCGCCGGCCGCCGGCTTCTTGTCATCCGAGCCTCCGATGGCTGCGAGACCACCGCCGCAACAGCAGAGCAGAAGCACGCCGAGGAAGCCCCCGGCGATCTTCTGACCATTCGTCAGGGCACGCCGTTGACCCTTCCTCACGCCGCCGTGGATCGACCCAGGTGGAGCGGGAGGCGGGAAGCCCTGCTGGTTGCGTCCGGCGGGCGGCACCTGCGCCATCGGGTACGGCGGGACCGCGCCGAACTGGGCGGTCGGCTGCTGGTGGGGCGGCGGTGGAGGCGGTGGCGCCTGCCCGTGCCACGGGTCCTGCGGGGGTGGGTACGTCACGCCTCTCAGTCTGCTTGCGGCCTCAACAATTGCTAGCGGCCAATCGGCACGCTCGGTGTCGACGTCTCGACCCCCTGTCATGTCGGAACGTCCCGACCGGTTGCCCGGAGCGACGAGTGCTGATCCGCTACCCGGCTCACCGGAAACGCTGGTCAGCCGGGTTCAGGGTCGGACGGGCGTCCGATCGCTGACCGTCAGCCCATACCCGGTGGCCCCGGCGGGTTCCCGCCACCGGGGCCGGCGAGACCGGCACACCTCAGCCGGAGAAGTCGTCCCGCGCGTCCCGGGCGTCCTGCTGGACGTGCTCACCGGGTCGCTTGCCCCGGATCTCGTCCTGGCGCCGCACCTCGTCCGCCTCGGACCGCTCGTCGCGGGTCATGTCGCCCAACCGTGCCCGGGCCGGGCCAGCCAGGTCCTCGAGGTCGTCCTTCGCCCGTTCGACGCTCATGCCGCCTCCCCTGTCGCCAGAGGGCGCCGTCGCGCCCCACCGCCAGCGGCGTCCCCGGCCGTCGGGCGCTGAAACCCGAGGCGGCCGCAGGCTGCGTTCCGCTCGACCGGGGCGATGAGGGCATGGACGGTTTCCGCAGGGATTGCTCGTGCGCGGCGCTGCCGCCGGCTCCACTGCCCCGGGTGTATGAGGCGAGTGGACGCGTCTGCGCGCATGATCAATGATGGGGCAAATGTCGCTCCGCACGCACGAGGCCGACCTGTTCGAGAGCGCCAGGGGCCGCTTGGAGGCGATCGCCTACCGGCTGCTGGGATCGGTCGGTGATGCGGAGGACGCGGTGCAGGATACGCGATGGGATCATCCAGCGCGTGACCCCCGACGATCGGGTCACGTCCACCGTCATCACGGGCCGGAGCGCCGCCCGCACCAAGGAAATGATCTGCGCCAGCGCGGCCTGGAGCGTCTCCCACCCGACCATGATGATGCCGAGCCGCCGCCGCCACCTCGCGGTCACCGACGCAGTGGAGACCCGACTCGTCACCCGGTCGTGACGAAGATCGTTGCCGGCGTGGAGTTGCCGGTCGGAGGTCGTCCGGCACGGCCCGGTAACCGAGCAGCCGCGCCCAGCGGCCCGGTTCATACCGGCGGGATCCGCGAAAAGCCGACGGGGGCCGGCCCCGGGCGGGACCGGCCCCCGTGCGAGGGCGTCGCGGGTCAGGGCTTCCAGGAGCCCGCGGTACGCAGGTGGTGCTCGTACTCCAGCGTGCCGTTCTTGTCCTTGACGTCGAAGATGAGCTGGCCGCTGCGCTTGCTGCCGGTGGGCAGGTTGTTGCCGGAGCCCATCAGCTTGCCGCAGCCGGAGAAGGCGCCGCCGACGCCGCTCTCCTCGGCGCCGTCGGTGCCGACCCACTTGAAGAAGAACGGGTTGATCGAGCCGGTGCCCTTGGTGACCTCGGCGGTCACGTCGGCGATCAGGTACATGCCGTTCTTCGGCCCCGGCATGAACTCCTGGCAGGCCTTGTCCTTGGTCCGGAAGTTGCCGACCGTGATCTCGACGGTGCCGTCGTCGTCGTTGACGATCAGCGTGTCGCCGGACGGCATGTTGAAGGTCTCGCCGTCGGTCTTGCCCGGCTCCGGCGTCGCCGAGGTGCCGCCGGTCGGGGAGTCGTCGACCGGGTTGCTGTAGGTGACCGCCGGGGTGGGCAGGTTGTCGATGGCGTCCTTGGTCTTCTTCGCGCCGCTGTAGATGGCGAAGATGCCGCCGCCGCAACAGAGCAGCAGCATGACCGCCACCACGATGCCGACGGTGATCCAGACGTTCTTGTTGGACTTCTTGGCCGGCGGGCCGAACTGCCCGGGCGCGGGCGGGTACGGCCCGGTCGGGTACGCCTCACCCGGGGGCGGCGGGTACTGCCCGGGCGGCGGCGGGAACGCCGTGCCCCCGGTCGGCGGGTACGGCGGCTGCCCCGCGGCCGGCGGCGGGTACGGCGCACCGGAGGTCGGCGGCTGCGGCGGGTACGGCGCACCGGACGTCGGCGG
>NZ_MUYZ01000261.1:0-9884 GCF_003013775.1 Micromonospora sp. MH33 | reverse complement strand
CGACGACAAGTCCACCGTGTCCAACAACGACCCGACCAACTGCGCGGGCACCGTCAAGGACTGCTTCAACTGAACCAGGTCCGCAACGGGTCCGGCCCCCTGCCACCTCGGTGGCAGGGGGCCGGACCGTGACCGGTGTCAGCTCTGGACGAAGACCGCCACGCTGCGGGCCGGCACGGTGAACGTGCCGCCGGCCCGGTCGAAGGACGCCGTCCGGAGCACCGGGTCGGCGGAGTTCCTCAGCACGGGGTGCAGCGCCACGTTCGCCCCGCGCAGGCCGGTGACGGTCTGCTTCGCGGTTTCCGGGGTGGCGTTGAACACCACCGTGACCGACTTCCACTTTCCGTCCAGCCCGCGGGCGTCCAGGGTCATGGTGATCACGCCCGGGGTCTCCCGGTCGCCGGAGAGCGGGAAGGCGACCCGCTTCTGCACCTGGTCGGCGGTGGTCAGCCCGAAGACCGGCGAGGAACGCCGGATGGTCAGCAGCTCCGCGTACCGGGCGTCGGCCAGGCCGATCGCGGCGCAGTCCGGCACCAGCTTCGGGTCGGCCAGCAGCGGCTTCGCGTACGGCCACTTGTCCTTGTTGTCCTGCTCCGGTGGGAGACCGGCGCCGAAGCCGTTGCCCTGGGCGCAGTCCCAGCGGATCTGGTTGAACCAGTCACCGGAGTCGTACGAGTTGCGGTCCAGCGACTTGGAGCGCAGCCGCTCCGAGCCGGCCGTCACGAACCCGGTCCCCTGCCCCATCACCACGGTGCTCAGGGCGAGCACCTGCATCCGGGCCCGGTCCTGCGCCGGGGTCCCCTGCGGCAGCTTGTACGCCAGCGCGTCGTACAGGATCTCGTTGTCGTGCGCGTCGACGTAGGTGACCGCCTCGCCCGGTGCCGCCGTGTAGCCGGCCGGCGAGCCGTTGTAGTCCACCTGCGCGCCGGTGACCGGCCGGCCGGACGAGTCGGTGAACCGGTAGCCGCGCAGGTTGCCGGTGAGCCCCACCTTGATGAGGTCCTGCTGGTGCAGCAGCCGCGCCTTCTGCTCCGCGGCGGAGCCGTTGACGTCGTCACCGTTCGGGTCGGTGAAGAGGCCGGAGGCGAAGCCCTGGATCCGCGGGTTGCCGTCGAACGGCCCGCCGCCACGAACCGCGTCCCGGAGCCGGTCGTTGAAGGTGCCGATGCCGGTGCCGGCCATGTTGGCCTGGGTGGCCTGCACGAACCGGGCGTCGTCGGCGACCTCGCCGAAGTTCCAGCCCTCGCCGTAGAGCAGGATCTTCTTCCCGTCCACGCCGTCGCGGGCCGGGGTCAACTGGTCCAGCGCGGCGCGGACGGCGAGGATGTTCGCCTTCGGGTGGTGGCCCATCAGGTCGAACCGGAAGCCGTCCACCTTGTACGCGCGGGCCCAGGTGACCAGGGAGTCCACCACGAGCTTGCCCATCATGGCGTGCTCCGGGGCGGTGTTGGCGCAGCAGGTCGAGTTGGCCACGGTGCCGTCGGGCAGCAACCGCTGATAGTAGCCCGGCACCACCTGGTCGAGCACCGACTTCGGGTCGGTGCCGGCGGCCGAGGTGTGGTTGTAGACGACGTCCATCACCACACGCAGGCCGGCCTGGTTGATCCCGGCGACCATCTGCCGGAACTCGGTGGTCCGCTTCGCCCCGGCCGGGTCGACGGCGTACCCGCCCTCCGGCACGGTGTAGTGCAGCGGGTCGTACCCCCAGTTGTAGCCGTCCTTCCCGGCCACCGCCGCGACGCATTTCTGCTGCTCGGCGGAATCCGGGGGCAGCGCGGCCAGGTCGCAGGCGGGCTGCGCCTGGTCGGCCCGCCGCTCGGGGATGGTGGCGAAGTCGAACGCCGGCAGCAGGTGCAGGTAGTTGACCCCGGCGTCGCCGAGCGCCCGGAGGTGCTTCATCCCGGCCGTCCCGGGGTCGGTGAAGGCGAGGTAGGTGCCCCGCCGGTCGGCCGGCACGGTGGTGTCGGCGATGGAGAAGTCGCGGACCGACACCTCCTGGATCTGCGCCTTCGCCGACGGCACGGCCTTCGGCTTGCGCAGGTTCGCCCAGCCGGCCGGGGCCAGCGCCGGGTCTGCCAGGTCGACGATCTGGCTGTGCGTCGAGTCCGGCGCGAGGGCCAGCGAGTACGGGTCGGTCACCGCGGCGGTGACCATCTTCTGCGCCGCCGGCTGCCACGCCTCGACCTGGTAGCGGTAGTACTTCCCGGTCCACGACCTCGTGCCGCGCACCGACCAGACGCCGGTGGTGTCGTTGCGGCTCATCGACACGGTCGTCGGCTCGGCCGTCGGCGAGTCGAAGAGCTGGAGCGAGACCTTCCGGGCGGTGGGCGCCCAGACGGCCAGGGTGGGCACCTTGCCGGCGAACGTCGGGCCGAGCTTCGCGTCGGTGGCGGCCCGGTAGACGTCGTCGAGGACGCCGGGGATCTGCACCCCGGTGGCGCCGAGCAGGTGGCCCTCGGCGTCCCGCTCGGTCACCACGAGCTGGCCGCGCAGCGCCGCGGGCACCTTGGCCAGGTCGGCGCGGTCCAGCGTGAACGCCCGGTAGGCCCAGAGCTGCGGGTACGCCTGCCGCTGAGCCTCGGTCAGCCCGGTGCGCCCGGCCCGCAGCGGCAGCGTGGTGTACGTCCCGGTCAGCTCCCCGTCGGCGACGGCGAGCCCGCCAGCGGGGGCGGCCACCAGGGCGTACCGCTTGCCGTCGGTCGGCCCGGTCTGCCACGCCACGGTGGACCGGTCGATCCACTGCGCGTTCTGCTTGGTGATGTCGAGATCCTTCGCGACGCCGGACGAGGTCGGCGGCAGCAACCGGCCCTTGACTCCGGCCAGCAGCCAGATCTCGTGCCCGGCGGCGGCGAAGTCCAGCCGCTGGTCGTCGGGCTGGTCCTTCTCGTCGCCGGAGTGCACGATGTAGTTCAGTCCGGTGGCGCCGGCGGCGAGCGGCACCCGGAAGACCGCGCCGTACGCGTCGATCTTCTCCGGCTTCAGCGGGTTGCCCCAGTCGGTCGGGTTGGCGGCGCCGTCCCAGAGGTGCAGGCCCCAGCCGTCGTAGTTCCCGTCCGCCTTGCGCCAGTGGATGACGGCGGTGCTCTGGTCGACCGGCGGGTCGGGCTCGCCCGTGGCGGCCTGCCGCGTCGGGTAGAGGGCGCTGTCGCCCTGCTTGACCCAGACCTCGCCGGTCTGCGTCACGTCGATGGTGCGGTCGTTCGCTACGTCCTTGTTCCCGTCCTTGTCGACCACGAGGAACCCGACCGACTTGGCGCCCGGCTTCAACTTGACCCAGGCGAACCGGCCGAAGGAGTCCTCACCCACGAACGGCTGTCCCTTGGGCCACTCGGTCTGATAGGCGGGGTCGATGTCGCCCCAGGTGTAGAGGCCCCAGTCGGCGTACCCCCCGGCGGGTCGCTGGTAGTGCACGACCGCCCAGTCCCGCGACGCGCTCTGGGCCGGGGTGCCGACCACGCCGGTGGTGCGGGCGGCGGCCACGCGGCCCTTGCCGTCGCGGACCACCGCCTTGTACTCGACCTTCGTCCCGCCGGCCAGGCCGGTCAGGTCGTGGTGGACGGTGTACGGCGCCCGGTGCGCGCTGCCCAGCAGCGTCCACTTGCCGCCGGGGACCCGGGCGGCGAAGGTGACGGTCGCGAGGGGGTCGCCGGTGACCTGGGCGGTGACGGCGGCCTTGGTGGCGACCGGGGCGTCGCCCGGCTCGGTGAGGGTGATCGTCGGGGCCGCGCCGGCCTGCGGGATCGCCCGGTCGGCCTTGAGCACGACGGCCGACATGGCCGGCACGGTCACGCCCAGCTTGCCGTCCGCGCCGGCGCTCGCGGTGGTCGCGCCGCCGTACACGCCGGTGAAGGTGGCGCCGGCCGACCACGTGTCCACGGTGACAGTCTGCGCGGTCGCGGCGTTGTTCACCGCGACGACGTACTCGGTGCGGTCCTTCGGCAGGACGCGGGAGAAGGCGAAGACGCCGGGACCGTCGGCCGCGTACCGGGTGACCTGGATGCCGTCCCGCAGCGCGGGGTGGGCCTGCCGCAGCTCGCCCAGCTCGGCGATGGTCCGGTAGAGCGGGTGGGTGGTGTCGTACTGGTCGCTGGCGTGGGTGCGGGTGGTGCCGATCAGGTCGTCGTCGAGGTAGTCCGCCGTCCTGCTGGCGAACATGTCCTGCCGGGCGTCCTTGTCCCCGCCGGGCCCGGTGAAGCCCTGCTCGTCACCGGAATAGACGACCGGCTGGCCGCGGGTGAGGAACATCAGCTGGTGGGCGAGCTGGTCGCGGCGGAGCTGGCTGGCGTCGTCGCCGCCGGCCGCCGCGATGAACGAGCCGATCCGGCCCATGTCGTGGTTGCCGAGGAAGGTGGTCAGCCGGTTGGCGTCGGTGTCCCGGGCGGCGTAGAGGTCGTCCTTGGCGTACAGGTCCGCGAGCGCCCTGGCCGAGCCGTCGGCAGCGGTGTAGCCCCGCGCGGCCTCCTGGAAGGAGAAGTCGAGGGTGGCCGGCAGGCCGCCCTGCCGCACGTAGGTCGACTCGATCTCCTGGTCGGCGCTGTAGACCTCGCCGAACATGAAGAAGTCCGGCTTGCCGGCCTTGGCGGCGGCGGCATCGATGCCGCGGGTGAACTGCGGCCAGAAGTCGAGGTTGGCGTGCTTGACCGTGTCGAGGCGGAAGCCGTCCACGCCGGCCTTGCCGATCCACTGCGCGTAGATGTCGGTCATGCCGCGGACCACCTCGGGACGCTCGGTCCACAGGTCGTCGAGGCCGAAGAAGTCGCCGTACTCGCTGTTCTCACCGGCGAAGGTGGAGTCGCCCCGGTTGTGGTACATGGTCGGGTCGTTCAGCCAGGAGGGCACCTTGACCTTGGCGTCGGCCGCGCTGGCGAAGGTCGGGGTGTACGGGAACGACTCCTTGTTCACCTGGGGGAACGCCCGGGTGCCGTCGGCGTAGTTGCGGTCCTCGAAGGCCCGTCCCTGCGCGTCGGTGTAGGGGGTCGTCTTCTTGTCGACGTAGCCGTACTTGTCCTCGGCGTAGCGGATGACGTCGGCGGTGTGGTTGACGATGATGTCCAGGTAGACCTTGATGCCCCGCTGGTGGGCGAGGCCGACCAGCTTCTTCAGCTCCGCGTTGGTGCCGAAGTGCGGGTCGACCTGGGTGAAGTCGGTGACCCAGTAGCCGTGGTAGCCGGCGGAGACGTCCGCGCCGGTGCCCTGCACGGGCCGGTTCTTGAAGATCGGGGCGAGCCAGATGGCCGTGGTGCCAAGGCCCTCGATGTAGTCCATCTTGTCGATGACCCCCTTGAGGTCACCGCCGTGGTAGAAGCCCTTGTCCGCGGGGTCCAGGCCGGTGCTGAGCCGGTCGCCGGCCAGCCCGCCGGTGTCGTTGCGCTTGTCGCCGTTGGCGAAGCGGTCCGGCAGGACGAAGTAGAACTGCTCGGCCTTCGCGCTGTTGTTGCCGGCCTTGAGCAGCGCCTCGGCGGAGGGTTCCCGGCTCCACTGCGCGGCGCCCGCGGCGGCCAGCACGTCCGGGGTGGCGGGGCGGTCGCTGCCGTCGGCACCCAGCTGGTGGAGGGCCACCGGCACGCCGACAAGGGTGAGCACGAGGGAGGAGGCCAAGGCGGCCAGGGCCTTGCGGGATATCGGCGGGGGTTTCATCGACGGCCTTTCTCTGGTCGCTGATTCGCCCGCACGCTAGCTCTCGCCGAAACATTCTGCAATACCTTGCAAACGAAGTCGCAACAAAGCAGCCGTCTTGCGAAACACGGCAGCGGATGCCGGCCGCCGAGGGTGATCCGGGAGGCGGAGGATCAGAGGCCGGAGCAGGCCGCGCCGTCGACCGCGCAGCTCGTGGGCCGGGTCGTCCCCGTCTGCTCGAAGTGGAACTGCAGCGCCACCGACGCCCCGGGCGCCAGGGATACCCCGCTGCGGTAGGTGAAGACGCCGTCGGTGAAGTCGCCGCTGCCCTGCTCGGCGCCGCTCACCCAGGCGGCCACGAGACGGCCCCGCGGGAAGGTCAGCCGCACCGTCCAGCCCTGCGCCGTGTCGGCGGTGTTGACCAGCCGCACCTCACCGATGAAGCCGCCGTCGAAGCTGCTCACCACCCCGTACCGGCCGGTCACCGGCGGGGCGGGCGGCGGTGGCGCGGGCGGGCCGCTGGGGCTGGCCGTGGCCGTCCCGGCCGACGGGCTCGGCGTGGGCCGGGCGGGCAGCACGGTCGACCGGGGGGAGAGCCCGGGCACCACCGGCCCGGCGGCGGACGTGGGCGGCCGGGTGGCCTGGCCGGGGGTGGTGGGGCTGGTGGCCGGCAACTGGGGCAGCGACATCGTCGGGGCCGGCGGCGGGGTCTCGGCGAACGTCCGCCGCCCGCGCACCGAGCCCAGCGCCACGACCAGCAGCACCACCATGACGATCACGCCGACCGAGACGATGATCCAGGGCGAGGAGGCGATGGCGGCGCCGGGTGACGGGCGTACGCGTCGTGTGCCGGACATGCCCCTCCCCTGTCGGTCCCCGTCGGGCGAGCGTAACGACCGCGAGCGTCGCCCGCCCGGTGGACCCGCGGCCGGTGCGCGCCTCAGCCGATCACACAGTCCGCGCCGTTGACCGTGCACTGGCCCGGCCGGTCACCGGTGCCCGTGCGGCCGAACCGCATCCGCACCGTGGCGGTCTCCCCGGCCGGCAGCGGCCCGGCGCCGCGCAGCACGAACACCCCGCTGCCCTGGCTGCTGACCGACACCCCGGAGGCGGACGATGCCTCGATGGTCTTCACGTTGCCGGTGAAGAACAGCTCGACCTCCCAGCCCTGCCCGCCACCGGAACCGTTGACCACGGTCAGCCGGGCCTCGAACCCGCTCCGGTCGCTCGCGGTGGCCTCGTACCGCGCGGCCACGGCACCCTGCGCGACCGCCCGACTCGAGGCGCTGGGCCGCGGCGTCGCCGACCGGGACGCGCGGGCCGAGGGCGAGGCGGTCGCGCCGGGTGACGGCGTCGCGGATCCGGTGGGCGCGTCGGTGGCGCCGCCGGTCGGCGGCGCGGAGGGGGGAGCGACCACCAACAGGCCGACGATCAGGCCGACGCCGAGCAGCACCACGATCCACGGCACCGACGTGAGCACCCGCGGCGCCGCCGGCGCCTCGGCCGGCTCGGCTGGCCCGCCGCCCATCACATGCCCCCCTCGTGGTACCCGACGCGCCAGCGTAGCCACGGTGCGCCGCGTCGCGAAGCGCGCCCGGAGCGTTCCGACCGTCCGGGCACCCGGGACGCGCGGAACGGACGATCATGCGCGGCGGATCGGGGCCCCGCCGGCCGGTCCATGGCCACGACCCGCACCCGACACGTCGCACCGCGTCGTCGGCTACGCTGTCCGGGCTCAGCTATCGGAGCTCCTAAATGGCTCAGATCCGGGCAAAGATCCGCACACTCGCCCGCACTGTCCATCATGGAGCAATGCCACCCGGTCGATGCCCGGCCGCCGACCACCCGTCCCGCCCCGACAACCCCCTCCCCCTACTCGGAGCAACTCCATGCAGATTGCCAGCGCGCCAACCGGGCTCATCCGCAAGTCCCTCGGCACCGGCGCCCTGTTGGTGTTCAGCGCCACCGCCTCCTCCCCGATGGCCGTACTCGCCGGTGCGATCGTCGCCACGTACGCCTCGACGGGCGTCACCGGCACACCGCTCGGCTTCCTCGTGATCGCGGCCGCCCTGCTCTTCTTCTCCGTCGGCTACCTGGCCATGGCCCGCTACGTCTCCAGCGCCGGCGTCTTCTACGCGGCCCTGGCGGCCGGCTTCGGGCGGTTCTGGGGCGTGGTCGCCGCGCCCGTCGTGCTGCTCGGCTACAACGCCATCCAGATCTGCCTGTACGGGCTGCTCGGCGCGGTCGTCAGCGACAGCCTTGGCGGCGCCTGGTGGGCCTGGGCGCTGCTCGCCTGGGCCGGGGTCGCCCTGGTCGGCGTGCTGAAGGCGCGGATCAGCGTCGGCCTGCTGGGCGCGGTGCTGGCCGTCGAGGTCGCGGTGATCCTGCTCTTCGTGCTCACCTCGTTCACCCACCCGGCCGGCGGTTCGGTGAGCTTCGCGCCGCTGGACCCCGGCAACCTGCTGGTCCCCGGCATCGGCGGTGTGGTCGCCTTCTGCGCGGCCTCGTTCGTGGGCTACGAGTCCGCCGCCGTCTACTCCGAGGAGTCCCGGTCGCCGCAGGCGGTGTCCCGGGCGGCCTACTCGGCGCTGATCCTGCTGGGCGTCCTCTACGCGCTCGCCGCCTGGGCCATGGCCGTGGCCGTCGGACCGGACCAGGTCGTCGACCGGTCCCGCGACCCGAACGCCGGGCTGCCGTTCTCGATCCTGGAGGCGAACGCCAGTCCCGTGCTCGGCAGCGTCGCGACCATCCTCGTGGTGACCAGCGTCTTCGCCGCGATGATCAGTTTCCACAACTCGATCGCCCGGTACGCCTTCAGTCTCGGCCGGGAGCGGGTGCTGCCGGCGGTGTTCGAGCGGGTCGGCCGGGGTGGCGCGCCGGTCGCCGGGTCGGTGCTGCAGTCGGCGATCGCCCTGCCGGTCATCCTGGTCTTCGCGCTGACCGGCGCCGATCCGGTGGCCATCATGTTCAGCTGGCTCTCGGGCGTCGCGGCCATCGCGGTGCTGCTCATGATGGCGGTCACCTCGATCGCCGCGATCGCGTTCTTCCGCCGGGGCGGCGGCGACGAGAGCGCGTGGCAGCGCACGGTCGCGCCGGCCATCGGTGCGGCTCTGGTCGGCGCGGCCCTGCTCACCACGCTGGTCAACCTCTCCGCCGTGCTCGGAACCCCGCCGGACTCCACCACGAAGTGGCTGGTCCCCGGCGCGGTGGCGGCCGCCGCGGCGGTGGGGCTGGTCTGGGCGGCGGTCCTCCGGGCCACCCGCCCGGAGGTGCTGGAGAACGTCGGGCAGGGCCAGCTGCGCCCGCTCGCGGTCATCGAGCAGGACCTGGTCGGCCGTTCCCTGTAGGAGGCCCGGACGCGCGACGGCCCGCCCCCGACACCGGGGGCGGGCCGTCGGCCTGTTCAGCGCCGGCGCCGGCCGTCGACCGTCCCGGCCATCGCGGCCTTGCGCTCCTGGCCGGTCATCACCAGCTGGTTGAGGCGCTGCAACCAGCGCCAGGCCGGGTGGACCTGATGCTCGGGGCTGAGCGGGAGCCAGCTGCGGTACTCCACGCCCCCGCCGCTGAAGTGCGGGCAGGTGGAATACACGACGGCCTGCTCGTGCGCGCGCGCCGGGCGCTCGACCACCAGCAGGTTGTCGTCGGACATGACCACGAGGTTGCGCCCGGGGATGCCCATCCCGCCGGGGCCGGGCAACGCGTCGCCGGTGCCGAGCAGGGTCGACACGGAGACCCCCACGTAGCGCGCCTCGGCGGGCATCGGCTCGCCGGCCTGGGTCATCTGGGCGACCGGGTCGAAAACCCCGCCGCCGGCCAGGTAGCCGTCGGCGATCTCGCACAGCTCGGCGAGCAGCGCCGGCAGGTCCTGCACGTCGCTGCCGTCGCGGAACAGGCGGGAGGCCGCCTTGATCTCGTAGTAGGGCCGGCGCGGATCGGCGAACAGGGGGTCCAGGCTGGCGTAGAGGAAGACCAGCGCGTGCGGCCCGACCGGCTTGGTCCGGCGCAGGTCCCAGTAGTGCGAGGCGTGCAGCGCGTTCGCGTACTGCACCCGGTGCACCACCGCCTGCCGGATCTGGTGGTAGACGGCCTGGTTCGAGTAGCCGTCGGCGCTCGCCTCGGAAGCGTCACCCGCGGACCAGCTCGCCCGGGCCGGCCCGGCGGCGCCGTACCCGGGGGCGTCCGGCGCACCGTAGCTGCCCGGCGTGACCGGGTGCGCCGCCGCGGGGGCGCCGTAGGCCGGCGTCGCGGGGGCGCCGTAGGCCGGCGTC
>NZ_MUYZ01000260.1:0-9936 GCF_003013775.1 Micromonospora sp. MH33 | reverse complement strand
GCCGACGACCTGGGCGGTGTCCGGCGGGTGGCCGTGCCGGCCACCCCGACCCTGGAGACGGTGGTCGCCGTGGTGGGCGGGCTGCTGGCCGGCGCCGCCGTCGTCCCGGTGCCGCCGGACGCCGGGCCGGTCGAGCGCGGCCACATCCTGCGCGACTCGGGCGCGGAGGTGCTGCTGACGGCCGCGGACGGCGGGTTCGTCGACTCGCCCGCCACGCCCCCGGCCGTGCCGGTCGCCCTGACCCGGCGGTCGGACACCCGGCACCCGGAGCCCGACCCGGCGGCCACCGCGCTGATCCTCTACACCAGCGGCACCACGGGCGCCCCGAAGGGCGCGGTGCTGTCCCGCCGCGCCGTCGCCGCCTGCCTGGACGGGCTCGCCGACGCCTGGGCGTGGACGCCGGACGACCGGCTGGTGCACGGGCTGCCGCTGTTCCACGTGCACGGGCTGGTGCTCGGCGTGCTCGGCCCGCTGCGGCTCGGCAGCCGCCTGCACCACGTCGGCCGGCCCCGCCCCGAGCGGTACGCGGCCGCCGCCGGCTCGCTCTACTTCGGCGTACCCACGATCTGGTCGCGGATCGCCGCGGACCCGGACGCGGCGCGGGCGCTGCGTGGCGCGCGGCTCCTGGTCTCCGGCAGCGCCGCGCTGCCCGAGCCGGTCTTCGCGGCGCTCGCCGACCTGACCGGCCACCGGGTCGTCGAGCGGTACGGCATGACCGAGACCCTGATCACCGTGAGCGCCCGGGCCGACGGGCCCCGGCGGCCCGGCACGGTGGGCCTGCCGCTGCCCGGGGTGCACACCCGGGTGGTGGACGAGCAGGGCGACCCGCTGCCCGCCGACGGGGCGGCGATGGGCGAGCTCCAGGTACGCGGCGACACCCTCTTCGACGGCTACCTGCACCGGCCGGACGCCGACGCCGCCAGCCGCACGGCGGACGGCTGGTTCCGCACCGGGGACGTGGCGACGGTCGGGCCGGACGGCTGGCACCGGATCGTCGGCCGGGCCGCCACCGACCTGATCAAGAGCGGTGGCTACCGGATCGGAGCCGGCGAGGTGGAGGACGCGTTGCTCGGCCATCCCGGGGTCCGCGAGGCGGCCGTGGTCGGCACGCCCCATCCGGACCTGGGCCAGCAGGTGACCGCGTACGTGGTCGGCGACGGGCTGCGGGAGGCCGAGCTGATCGACTTCGTGGCCCGGCAACTGTCGGTGCACAAGCGGCCCCGGCGGGTCCGGCTGGTCGACGCCCTGCCCCGCAACGCGATGGGCAAGGTGCAGAAGAACCTGCTGGCCGAGGAATGACGCGGTTCAGCCGGCCGGGGCCGGGACGGCCACGGCGGTGAGCACCAGGCCCCCCTCGACCAGGAACCGGCCGTGGAAGGTGGTCAGCTCCGCGCCGCCGAGCAGCGGGCCGGGCACCAGCAGCCGGGCGGCGAAGGTCCCGCCCGGCTCGACGGTGATGTCCGCCTCGGCGAAGTCCAGCCACCGGTGGGTGAGCGGGAACCAGGCCTTGTAGACCGACTCCTTGGCGCTGAACAGCAGCCGGTCCCAGCAGACCGCCGGGTGGGCGGCGCGCAGCGCGGCCGTGCGGGTCCGCTCCGCCGGCAGGGCGATCGCCTCGAGCACCCCGTCGGGCAGCGGCGCGTGCGGTTCGGCGTCCACCCCGACACTGGCGACCGCTCCCACGCGGGCCAGGACGGCGGCCCGGTAGCCGTCGCAGTGCGTCATGCTGCCGACGACGCCGGCCGGCCAGGCCGGCGCCCCACGGACGCCGGGCAGGATGGGCGCCGGCGGCAGGCCGAGCCGGGACAGCGCGCGCCGGGCGCAGTGCCGCACGGTGGTGAACTCCCGGCGACGCTTCGGCACGGAGTTCGCGACGACCGGCTCCTCCGCGGGGTGCAGGGTCAGCCCGGCGGGGTCGGTGAAGGACTCCTCCACCACCACGGCCGGGGGCAGGATCCGCTCGATCACACCCGGGCATGCTAGGTGCCGGACGCCTCCCGGGCCCCGCTCGCGGCCCTCGTTAGGGGTCGGGTACGGGTCCGGGCTCATCTCGCCGCGATCAGCAGGGACTTCCTGACCCGGCCCTGGGCGCTGCGGGGCAGTTCGTCGACGAAGTGCACCCGGCGGGGCCGGTGCCGGGCCGAGAGCAGGCGGCCGACGTGGTCGATGAGCGTCTGGGCGGTGAGCCCGGCGGCCGCCACGACGTACGCGACGACCTGCTCGCCGCGCGTGCGGTGCGGGGCGCCGACCACGGCGGCGTCGCGTACCCCGGGGTGGGTGAGCAGCACCTCCTCGACCTGCCGGGCGCACACCGGTCGGTCCCGGCACCGCACCACGTCGGCGCCACCGCGGCCGAGGATCCGGTGGCCGCCGTCGGGGTCCACGGTGGCCAGGTCGCCGGTGGCGTGCCAGCCGTCGGCGGGCGGCGCCGGCTCGGACCGGTCGGCGTAGCCGCTGAACAGCGTCGGGCCCCGGATGTTCAGCTCGCCGACGGACTCGCCGTCGGCGGGCACCGGCCGGCCGTCGCGGCCCAGCAGCCGGGTCCGTACCCCGGGCAGGGGGGTGTGGGCAGCGCCGGCGCGACCGGTGGCCACGACCAGGGTCTCGGTGGTGCCGTACCCCTCGATGACGCGGTGCGAGGTGAGCAGCCGGAGCCGCTCCCCCACCACGGGCGCCAGCGGGGCGTCGCCGCAGACCAGGATCCGGGCCGCGGACAGCGCCCGGGCCCGCGGGGCGTCCCGGGCGATCCGGGCCCACTGCCCGGGCAGCGCGAGGTAGATGGTGCCGGCCGGCCCGGCGCCGGCGTGCCGGTCGAGGTGAACGAAGCGGCTGCCCACCCGCAGCGCGCCGAGCAGGCCGACGACCAGCCCGTACGCCCGGAACAGCGGGGCGCCCTGGACGAGCACGTCCTCGTCGCTCCACCGCCAGGCGCCCGCGAGCAGGTCCAGGTCGGCGGCGATCGCCCGGCGGGAGATGCGCACCCCCCGGGACGGTCCACCGACGCCGCCGGTGTAGAGGATCACCGCGTCGCTGCCCGGCGCCGGGTCGGGGTGGGTGGTCCAGGTGCGTTCCCGGAGGTCTATCGGGACGACCGGCAGGCCCGCCTCGACCGCGGCGGCGCCGAGCAGGAGGTTGACGCCGGTCTCGCGCAGCATCCGGCTCCGCTCGTCAGCGTCGGCGGCCGGCGGCACCGGCACCAGGGGTACGCCGGCCTGGACCGCACCGACCATGCCGACCATCGCCTCGAGGCTGGGCAGCGCGTCGACCGCGACGGCCCGGGCGCCCCGGATCCGGTCGGCGACGGCGTTGGCGCAGCCCTGGAGATCCTCACTGGAGAGTGTCCTGCCGGCCACCCGGAGCGCGTCGGGGCGGTCCGCCCCGGAGCCCCGGAGCGCCGGCAGCAGAGTCATCCGACCTAACCCCTGTCGAGGGCGTTGGCGAGTCTCGGTGGTGGCTCGGAGATCACGCGCGAACCCTTCACGTCCCGGGCCCACCCGGCCCGTGCCCGCCCTCCCCGTCAGTGCGGCGGACGCCCCGAAGTTAAGGCGGCGAGACCGCCGGAGACAACCCCTAACGCGCCAACGCCAGGCGCTACTACGCCCGCCCCGACGTCGCGTATGTGCACCTCCACGACGCGCCACCCCTGCAGTGGGGCCTGATCTGGCGCGCCGACGCCGCCACTGCCCGCGTCCGCGCCTTCGCCGAGACCGCCCACACCCTTACGTCCGAAGACCGTACGGCAACCGCACGCCGACAGTCCCAGACGCGGACATCCGGATCGGGTACGCGAGGTGCCGCACCCTGGCCCGGGAGGTGCCGTCGCGACTCGGCACACTCGCCGCACGGCGTCGACCGGGACGCGGTGCGGTCCGAAAAAGATCAGCACCCGGGGTCCGGGACCGACCGGCTGGTGCGACGGTCAGCGGGCCGACACCGCGAAGGATGCTCGCGTTTATCCGCGCGGGCGGAACTGCGAGGGGCGAGGTCTCCTGGAATCGACGCGACGATTTGCGGGCCAGGTCGCGCGAGCTGCGACGATTTGTCACGCGAATTGCCGTCGGCGGTCCATTTCAGAACAACTTCCGGCGGCGCGCCCGGCTTTTCGCGTTGCGTTTCCGGGCACCCACGCCGCATATTCCTTCTTTAATGACAAGTTACTGCAAACGGCTTCCAGATCGCCCGAACCGGGCAAGTGCGGGCGAGGTCCGGCAAGCGGACCGGGCCGTGCCGAAATCGTCTGGAAGAGGCCGGGTCACGCCATTCGAACGGGCGTTCCACCATCTGGGCGACACCCGCTCCGAAAAGGTCGGTGCCGGCGTCGGTACCGAACCGATGCCCGGTCAGGCGCCAACCCGGCCCGACCTCCGCGCCGGCGCGTCCGGCGGCCGCCGCCCTTTCCCGTGCATTACCGGCAACTCTGAAAAACGCCACCAACCGTCCACCACCACGCCGCACGGTTACGTTCCGAATCGCCCAGATGACTTTCCGCTGTCGCCACCGTCCGGCCGGTGGGCGCCGCGCGCGGCGAACCTCAGCCATGTTTGCCTATCCTTTACATCGCCCGGCTTGCCGCCCAATTGCTGGACTGCCATACTCCACTGCATGAATCGGGATCGATAGGGGCGGAACGCGTGGGCGCGACCCGCTAATTGCGGAAACTGCAGGTCGCGGCGACATTTCTACGCAGAGACCAGGTGCGACGTTCGATGAAACACCTACGCCGTACCATCGTTGTCGGCATTCGCCAATCGGAATGGGTCAAGGGTTTGTGGGTCGCTGACTGCATCGGGTATCCCGGGAGATCACGGCGGACGGGCGGCCCGGCGGCCCCGACCACCCCCCTTGTTCCGGGAACGGCCCGATGACGCCTGTCGAGCGGGCCCGGCACCTCGACATCCTGACGGATCGGCTCGGCGACCTGCTCCGCCCCGGTGACCCGTCCGCCACAGCGGGACCGGTCACGGTGGTCACCGGGCCGGTGGGGGCCGGCAAGACCAGCCTTCTCCAGGAGTTCGCCCGGCGGTCCGTCGTGGCGGGCGTCGGCTTCCTCGGCGCGAGCGCCTCGCGCAGCGAGCGCACGGTGCCGCTGGAGGTGATCCGTCAACTCTTCCGCCGGGCCATCCTGGACGCCGCCGCCCGCGACCGGATCAGCCGGTTGCTCGACCAGGCCGTGCTGCGCTGGGGTGAGGCCGCCGACGAGGAGGTGCTCGCCGCGCTCACCGCCACCATCGGCGGCGAGCTGCTGGAGATCGTCACGCGCGCCCCCACGGTGGTCGCGGTCGACGACGTCCAGCACGCCGACGGGCCGTCCCTGCGCTGCCTCGACTATCTGGCCCGGCGGGTCACCGGGCTGCCCGTGCTGATCGTGCTGGGCGAGTCACCGCGCACCCGGCCGTGGCACCGCACCGTGCACGCCGAACTGCTCCACCCGGCCCGGGTGCACCGGGTACGGCTGCCGCTGCTGTCGCCGGAGGGGACGTACCGGGTCCTCGCCGACCGGCTCGGCGCGCCGGTGGCGCGAAGCATCGCCGACGAGGCCCACCGGATCACCGGCGGCAACCCGCTGCTGGTGCACGCCCTGGCCGACGACCACTCCGCCGGAGGGCACGACCGGCCGGCGCCCGGCGAGGCCTTCCGCGAGGCGGTGCTGAGCTGTCTCTACCGGTGCGAGCACCTGGTGCTGAAGACCGCCCGGGTGCTCGCGGTCACCGAGGAGCCGTTGCACGGCCCGCTGCTGCCCCATCTCGTCGACCTGCCCTCCGAGCTGAACCTGCGGGCGATCGACGCGTCGACCAGCGGCGGCCTGATCAGCGCGAGCGGACTGCGGCACCCGGCGATCGGCCAGGCGGTGCTCGACGGCATGACGATGGAGGAGCGCGGGCGGCTGCACCGGGCCGCCGCGGAGTTGCTGCACGACGACGGCGCGCCACCGGTCCGGGTCGCCGCGCACCTGCTGCGGACCGACGAGCTGAACGCGCCCTGGATGGCGCAGACCCTGCTGGACGCGGGCGAGCAGGCCCTGGCCGACGGCGACGTGGACCGCGCGCGGCGCTTCCTGCGCCGGGCCAACCGGGACTCCGCCGAGGAGTGCCTCCGGGCCCGGATCCGCTCCGCCCTGGCCCGCGCCGAGTGGCGGCTCGACCCGCAGGCCGCGGTCCCCCACCTGCTCGGCGTCGTCACCGCCGTGCGGGCCGGCCACCTGGGCAGCCGGCAGGCCGCCGGCCCGATCCAGTACCTGCTCTGGCACGGGCAGATCGAGCGGGCCGTCGAACTCATCCACCACCTCGGGAAACGGGCCGACAGCGACGACCCCGGTTCGGCCGCCGAGCTGATCGTCACCAAGGCCTGGATGGCGACCCTCTACCCCGGGGTGCCCGTCGGCGGGGCGCGCGCGACCCGGGAAGCCGCCCGGGATCCGCTCACGCTGGCCCGGGTCAAGCACCGGTTGCGCGGCGTCACCCTGCTCGGGGCGGTGCTGGAGCGGGGCGACGCGGGCGCGGTCGAGGACGCCCAGCGCACCCTCGCCACGCTCGGGCTGGACGACGAACCGAGCATGTGGAACGCCGTGTGCGCGGTGATCGCCATGATCTACGCCGACCGGCTGGACCTGGCCGGCGACTGGTGCGACCGGCTGGACGCCGTCGCCTCCGCCCGCCGGTACCGCACCCCGCGGGCCCTGCTGGCCGCGGCCGCCGCCACGGTGGCCGGCCTGCGCGGCGACCTGCCACGGGCGCGGGAACTGGCCGAGGCGGCCCTGCACCGGCTCTCCCCGAAGGGCTGGGGGGTCGTCATCGGCGCGCCGCTGGCAATCCGGCTGTGGACGCTGACCTGCCTGGAGGAGTGGGACGAGGCGGCGGACTGCCTGCGTACGCCGGTGCCGCCGACGCTGTTCGAGACGCCCTTCGGCCTGCACTACCTGCACGCGCGCGGCCTGCACGCGCTCGCCGCGGGCAGCCCCGAGGCGGCCCTGGCCGACTTCCAGCTCTGCGGCCAGCTGATGACGTCGTGGCGGCTGGACCTGGCCCCGCTGGTGCCCTGGCGCACCGAGTCGGCCCGGGCGCTGCTTCGGCTGGGCCGCCGGCAACAGGCCGAGAAGGTGATCCGGGAGGAGCTGGACCGGCTGCGCCCCACGCACGTGCGGCACCGGGGCGCCGCGCTGCGGGTGCTGGCCACCGTGCACGAGGGACCGGAGCGGATCCGGCACCTGCGCACGGCCGTACGGCTGCTGCGGCAGTGCGGCGCCCGGGTGGAGCTGGCGCACGCCCTCACCGACCTCGGGCAGGCCCAGCAGCAGGCCGGGGACCTGCGCCAGGCCCGCAGCACGTCCCGGGCCGCCCGGGTGCTCGCCGAGGAGTGCGGCATTCCGGTCCTGCGACCCACGCCCCCGCCCGGCCGGACCGGTCCGGCGGAACCGGGCGGCGAGCCCGGGGTGCTGCTGACCGGGCTCAGCGACGCCGAGTCGCAGGTGGCCTCGCTGGCCGCGCAGGGGCACACGAACCGCGAGATCGCCGAGCAGATGTTCCTCACGGTCAGTGCGATCGAGCAGCGGCTGACCCGGATCTACCGCAAGCTCGACGTCAACTCCCGCAGCGAGCTGGCCGCCCGGCTCCGGCACGGCCGCTGACCCGCCCGACCGCGACCTCCGGCCGCCACCTTCCCCTGACCGGCCAGCCGGGGCCGCCCGCTCGGCGTGCGGCCCTGCCGGGGATGTGGCACGATCGGCCTGCACGGCCGACATGCGCTGTCCATGATGGCGACGCGCGTGGTTCACCCGGTCGGCCCGCACCCCCCTCCCGGTCGGTGCCGCAACCCCTAACGGTCCAGGGGTACCGCAGGTTTACCCGCGAAATGGTGGGGTGCCGGGACCTATGGCGCGCGCCAGGGCCGGTGCCAGACTCGCCTGCAACCGGATCGAGCGCCCGCCCCGCGGGCCGGTCCGGCGGGGAGGATTTCCGATCCACCCGGCACGGCGGCCGATGCGCTCCACCCCTATCCGCAACAGGGACAAAGGTGGAGGGGCTGCCGTCGGCATTGGGGGGAGCGGTGCCGGTCAGCGACGGTGATCCCGGCGCGGCACCGCGGATGAGAAGGGCTGACGCGAACGGTGCTGGTGCAACGAGAGGAACAGATCAACCTCCTACGAGATACCTTCCGGAGCTGCGAACGGCAGCGACGAGGGCACGTGTCGCTGGTGACCGGAGCGGTGGGCAGCGGCAAGACGAGTGTGTTGGAGTCGTTCGGCGACTGGGCCGCCGCCGCCGGCGGGCGGGTGCTCAGCGCGGCCGGCTCGCGGGCGGAGCGCGGGCTGTACCTGGGCGTGCTCGGGCAGCTGCTGCACGGCGCGCGCCTGGGCCCGGAGCCGGCGACCCGGGTGGAGAGCCTGCTGCGGGAGGCGGTCCCACCCCTGCCCGAGCCCGGCGGGGAGGGCGCGGACGGGCCGGCGGCACCCGACCGGGTCTCGGCGCCGGTCCTGCACGGGTTGTTCAGCACGCTGCTCGACCTGGCCGAGCCGGGCCCGCTGGTGCTGACCGTCGACGACGTGCATCACGCCGACCCGGCGTCGCTGCACTGCCTGCTGTACGTGGCCCGCCGGCTGCGGCACGCCCCGATCATGGTGGTGCTGACCGAGGCGCGGATGCTGCGCCCGGCGCACCCGCACTTCCGGGCGGAGCTGTTCAGCCAGCCACACTTCAGCCGGATCACGCTGCCGCCGCTGACCGTCGAGGCGATCGCCCGGCTGGTCGACGACGACGCCGAGCCGGCCGCGCGGGAGACCGCCGAACGCTGCCTGCGGATGACCGGCGGCAACCCGCTGCTCACCCGGGCCCTCATCGAGGAGCGGCTGCGCGAGGAGGCGGACGAGGAGCCCGCCCCGGACGCCGTCCTCGGCGACGCGTTCGACCAGGCCGTGCTCGGTTGCCTCTACCGGCACGAGCCGGCCGTCCGCCGGGTCGCGCAGGCCCTTGCCGTGCTGGACCGCCCGGCCCCGACGGATCTGCTCGGCCACCTGCTGGACATGGTGCCCGAGTCGGCCGCACCGGCGGTACGGCTGCTGCGCACCTCCGGCCTGCTGGACCAGGACCGGTTGCGCCACCCGCGCATCCGCCGGTCCATCCTGGCCGACATGTCCGCGGAGGAGCGCCGGGGCCTGCACCAGCGGGCCGCCGAGGTGCTGCACGAGCACGGCGTCGAGCCGGGCACGGTGGCCGAACACCTGGTGGCCGCCGGCTGGGCCGACGCCGCCTGGACGGTGCCCGTGCTGCACGACGCCGCCGGACACGCGCTGGCCGCCGGCCGCCCCGACGTGGCAGCCGCCTGCCTGCGCCTGGTCAGCCGGGCCGACGTGGACGAGGAGCAGCGGACCGCCACCACGGCGATGCTGGTCAGTGCCCGCTGGCAGGTGAACCCGCTGTCCGTCAACGGCCATCTCGGGCACCTGGTCGACACCGCCCGCGACGCCGGCTGGCCGGCGGGCACCACCCTGGCCGCCGTGCCGTACCTGCTCTGGCAGGGCCGGGTGGAGGAGGCCGGGGAGGCGATGGCCGGCTGCGCCGGGGACGAGGAGCAGGCCCACTCGGCCACCGCCGGCCGGCTGCGGGCCATGCAGCTGCTGCTGGCGCTGTCCCATCCGGACCACCTGGCATCGGCACGGGACACGGCGGGCACGCCGCGGGCGGCGGGGCTGACCGCCGGCGGCTACCCTCCGGTGCAGGCGCTGACCGTGCTCGGCGCGGCGCTCACCCCGACCGGAGAGCAGGACCCGGTCGGCGGCGCAGAGCAGCTGCTGCACCGGCACCACGCCGAGGACGGCGCGCTCCCCCTGCTGGCCGCCCCGCTGCTGGCCCTGCTCTGGGCCGGTCGCGCCGACCGGGTGGCCGCCTGGACGGCCGCGCTGCTCGACCGGCCGGCCGTGCGGCACACCCCGGTCTGGCGGGC
>NZ_MUYZ01000026.1:0-41966 GCF_003013775.1 Micromonospora sp. MH33 | reverse complement strand
ACGGCCGACACCGCCGCCTCCACCGTGCGGGGCACCACCACGCCGAGCGGGATCTGCCGGTAGTTGGAGGCGTCGGTGGAGTACGCGGCGCGCGAGCCGTCGTCGAAACGGACCTCACCGTCCACCTCGGCGCGCAGGTCGGCGGCGAGCGCCGCCAAGTCGATGTCCTGGGCCGGTTCGGGCGGTCGCAGGACCGGTTCGGGGAGCAGGACCTCACTCATGACCGCAGCTCGTTGATCTTGTCGCGGGCGACCGTGGCCAGGGTGGCCATCTTGTTCGGCTGGCCGCGCAGGAACGCCTCGGTGAAGTGCTTGGCCTGGTCGTACCTGACCTTGCCGGGCATCGGCGGCTCGTTCGGGTTGACGTCGCAGTCGACAAGCGCCGGACCGGGGTGCGCGAGGGCCTCCCGGATGGCGCCAGGCACCGCCTTGGCATCGATGACCTTGACCCCGAAGGCGCCGCAGCCGCGCGCCCAGGGGGAAAAGTCCGCCTCCGGCTGGCGGTGCCGCACCGCGTACTCCGGGTAGCCCAGGATGATCTGCTCCCAGAGGATCTGCCCGTACGAATTGTTGTTGTTGATGACGACCTTGATCGGCAGCTCGTGCCGGACCGCGGTGAGAAACTCGGCCATGAGCATGGCGAATCCACCATCACCGACGAAGGCGATCACCTGCCGACCAGGGTAGGCGTGCTGCATGGCGATCGCGTAAGGGAGGCCGGGTGCCATGGTCGCCAGGTTTCCGGAGAGGTAGAACTCTCGATCGCCGCGGATGGTCCAGTGCCGTGCCGACCAGGTGGCGATCGTGCCGGAGTCGCAGGTCAAGATCGCGTCGTCGGCGGCCGCCTCGTCGATGCAACCCATCAGGTACTGCGGGGCGATCGGGTCGCGATCTGGGTCCCGCAGGCTCGCCATGTCCGACCGCCAGGCGTCCATCTTCCGCTGATAGGTCTCCAGGAACGACCGGTCCGGACGGTTCGCCAGCATCGGTAGCAGTTGCCGCAGCGCCTCCCGGGCGTCCGCGCAGACCGGGGCGTTGACCGGCAGCCGCATGCCGATCAGGCTGGGGTCGACGTCGATCTGCACGACCTTGGCCTGGCCCGGGGAGGGCAGGTATTTCCCGTACGGGAAGGAGGTGCCGACCATCAGCAGGGTGTCGCACTCCTCCATCAGCTCCTCGCTCGGCCTGGTGCCGAGCAGGCCGAGGCCGCCGGTGGTGAGCGGATGGTCGTCGGGCACCACCAGTTTGCCCGGGAGCGTCTTCACGATCGGGCTCGCGAGGGCCTCGGCCACGGCGAGGACCTCCTCCCGGGCGCCACGGGCACCGACACCGACCAGCATGGCGACCTTGCGGCCGGCTTTGAGGACCTCGGCCGCCTTCGCAAGCTCCCTCGGGTTCGGCGGCAGTTGCGGATAGGACACCACCGTCGCGCTCATCGGCGGCTTGCCGGGGCTGACGTGGCGGTACGGGTCCTCGTCTGCGGGCGCCACCTGCACGTCGTTGGGGAAGGTCAGGTGCGCGACCGTCCGCTTGCTCAACGCGTTTCGGATGGCGAGGTCCACCACCGCCGGCATCTGCTGCGGGTTGGTGACCATCAGGTTGTACGCCGCGACGTCCTGGTAGAGCTGGGTGGTGTGCACCTCCTGCTGGTAGTGCGAACCCAGCACCGAAGTCTCCTGCATGCCGGTGATCGCCAGCACCGGCACGTGGTCGAGCTTGGCGTCGTACAGGCCGTTGAGCAGGTGGATGGCACCTGGCCCTGAGGTGGCCGCACACACACCCAACCGGCCGGTGGCCTTGGCGTAACCGGTGGCCATGAAAGCCGCCGCCTCCTCATGGTGCACCAGCACGAACCGCAGCTTCTCCCGCTGCCGGCGGAAGCCCTCCATCAGGCCATTGATTCCGTCGCCGGGCAGCCCGAACACGGTGTCGACCCCCCACTCCACCAGCCGTCGGGCCAAGCTCTCACCCACTATTTCCTGCACGTCATCCTCCTTGTTCCGGGGTTCGTCCGACCCGTCGGTCGCGGCCAGGTGGCTGCACCGACCAGCGCCCGGCCCGGTACCGGACACAGCGGGCGAGGGCGGACAGCCCGGCGGCTACCCGGCCTTCCGGGTGGCAAACCAAACATGCCTGGCAATCTCCCGCCGTCCGCCTGGGCCCTCACCCGCTCGCCTCGCGGCGCAGCACCGACAGGCGCCCCCAGCCCTCCAAGACGGCCAGGTGCACCTCAGCGGCATCAGCCACGCCGTGCTCCCGCAGCAGGCCGTCGAGGTCGCCCCGGGTCATACCGGCGCGATGCAGATTGCCCGCGAGCACCCGCCCGTGGGAGACGACCACCACCGGTCCCTGCTCGATCAACCGTCTGCCGGCGGGGATAAGTCGCACCCAGGTGATCAGGGCATGGGCAGCCAGAATGGCCAGCAGTGTCACGGCACCAGACAGGTAGCTGGCATCGGGGGCGCTCGGCAGCCGACCGACGATCGCACCCACGGCCACGGCGGCCACGAAGTCGTACGCGGACAGCTCGGCCAGGGTCCGGCGACCGCCGGCGCGCAGCCCCACCACCGCGGTGACGTACAGCAGGAACGCCTTCAGTGCCACCCAGCCCAGCCAGCCGGGGTGCCCGATCAGCGCAGTGACCGCATTCACTGCTGCTGCGGCCCATCCCCGCCCTCGCCGCGCCCGGCACGACGCTGTTCGAGGGCGGCCGCGGGCAGTGAGACACCGAGCGCGGCGTTGCCCCACCTGCGCAGCGCCCGGGCCAGCAGGAAGGCCAGCATCCCGGCGAGCACGGGCAGCACCAGTACCAGGACGCGCAGCACGTTGAGCAGGTCGTACACCGGCACCTGCAGCAGCCGGGCGAGGATGTCGTCGCCGGCCGCCACGACCAGCACCCCGAAGAAGGTCAACGCGAGCACCCCGACGCCCATCCGGACCGGGTGGTCGCGGGGCCGGTCGAGCAGGTGGTGCTGGCGGTGGTCACCCGTGCACCACCGCTCCAGAAACGGCCAGGCGTACAGGGCGCCGAAGGTGACGCCGCCGAGCACCACGCCGGGGAAGAACGGCGCCGGCACCAGGTGGCCGGCGATGTGGATCTCCCACGGCGGGAAGAGTCGCAGTGCCCCGTCGCCCCAGGCGACGTACCAGTCGGGCTGCGCCGGTGCGGTGGACTGGGCCGGGGCGAAGGGTCCGTACTGCCAGACCGGGTTGATCTGCACGAGCCCGCCCAGGGCGAACAGCACCGCCAGCACCCAGGCGAACAGCGCCAGCGAGCGCAGAGTGTAGCTGGGGTAGAACAGGGAGCCGACCACGTTCTGCTCGGTCCGTCCCGGCCCGCGGAACTGGGTGTGCTTCTGCCGCACGATCATCGCCAGGTGCACGGAGACGAGGGCGGGAAGGGTGTGGCAGGAGCCGCAGCCGTACTGGGCGATGAGCGTGGCGGCCCGGTCGGGGCGACCGGCGCGTACCTGCGGCGGTGGCGGCGGGTCGATGCTGGCGCAGTCGGGCACGGCGAGCAGCGACGGCAGCGCGACCAGCAGCAGGCGGCGGTCGGAGGCCCGGCGGCTCATGGCACGACTCTTCCGTCGCAGCCGGCAGCGGGCTGCGGGACTCGGGTGACGTCACCCGCTCGGGGGCGCTGCCGCCGCAGGCCCACGAGCCAGCCGCCGCTGCGCGGCCCGGCGCTGCTGCGCTGGGTTTTGTACCGGTGGCGGCGCTGCTCGGTGCCGGCGTCGCCCGCTGTGTCCCCGACGCCGGGAAGGTGGTCGCCGCCGCCCGGAGGGTCGTTCGGCGCAGGGGCCGGGCGAGCCCAGGCGACCTGGCGGGTCTGCGCCGTCGGGTTGGCGACCCTGGTGACAGCGGTGGCCGTGACCGGCGACCGGCTGGCGCCGCCGGGGCTGACCCGACGGCGGTCGCAGTGCGGCTGGCCCGGGACTTGGAGGGCCAGCAGCGGTACGACGCCGCCCAGATGTACCGCGAGGCCCTGCGGGAGCGGCCCGACGAAGTCGTCCGGCTGCGCCTCTCCTTCGCGCTGTTACGGACAGGGGACGCCGCCCGGGGCGGAGCATAGGGCCAGGTCCTCACCGACTCGCCCGGCTCATCCGACGGGCTGCTGGTGCTCGGCCCGGCCCAGGCAAGTATCCGGCCGGCGGAAGCGCCGGCGACGCTGCGGCGGTTCCTCGCCGTCGCGGCGGGCACGGGGCCGCTGGGAGATCCGCCGGCTGCTCGGCACCTGACGTTCTTAGGAGCGACGCCTGGGCCGGGCCACCAGATAGCCGAGGAGCAGGCCGGCGGTCAGCGTGACGACCGTGCGCGGGGTGACAGCCGAGCGGAGCCTGCCGAGAGCGGCCTTCGGATCCACCACGCTGCCGGCCGCGTCGCCCGCGGTGCCCACCGCCAGGTCACCCAACTTGCCGAAGTTCATGCTGCCCACCGCCCTTTCGCCCGGTGTCCGGCGGTACCCGGTGGGCCGGTGATGAAACGTCTCACTCGGCGGAGCCGGTGAATACGCGCTCCGCCGCCGACTGCTCCCCGCCGGCCACCAGGACCCTGTCCCCGACCTGCAGCACCGTGTCCCGGCCGAGCCGGACATGCTCGCCGCCGCGGCTCACCAGGCTGACCCACACGCCCTCGTCCCGGCTGAGCTCGAACAGCGGCCGGCCGTCGGCGGGCGCACCAGGCGTTACTGTGTAGTGCCGCAGACCCATCGGCTCGCCCTGAACCCGGATGCCGACCGACCAGGGTTGCAGCGGGATGGTCCGCATCGACACCTGGCACCAGCGGGCCACCAGCGGGACCAGTCCCCCCTGCACCACGATCGAGAACGCCACTACGGCGAAGATGATGTCGAACAACCGCAGATCCTGCTCCAGGTCGGTAGTGAGAATGAGGGTGCCTAGCAGGATCGGCACAGCACCCTTCAGCCCCGACCAGACGATGAAGATCCGTTCACCCCAGCGCAGCCGCACAGCGGTGAGCAGGCCACCGACGACCAGCGGCCGGATCACGAAGGTGAGCAGCACGGCGAGCGCCAGGCCGGTCAGCCAGGCGTTCTCGGTGATCATGCTGCGCAGCGAGACGACGAGACCGAGCAGGCCGAACGCCAGGATTTCACCCAGGCTGGCCAGGGCGCCGTGAAAGCGGCGGACCTCCCGCTTGAACGGCGCAGGGGCGTCACCGACCACGATGCCGGCGAGGAACACGGCGAGGAACCCCGAGCCGCGCGAAAGGGTGGCCACGCCGTAGACCGACCCGGCGGCGAAGAGCACCTGCAGCGGATACAGGCTCTCGTCGGGCAGGCTCACCCGGCGCATCAGCTGCCGGATGAGCCAGCCGCCGGCCAGGCCGAACGTCGAGCCCACCACGAGTTGCAGGGCGAACTCAGCGGCGCCAGAGGCGACAGCCGACCAACCGCCGGCGGTTCCGGCCGCGAGCAGGCTGACCATCAGGGCGATGCCCACCGGGTCGTTCGCACCGGATTCGCCCTCGATGACGGTGCCACTGCGACCCACCACGGTGCGCCGGCCGAGCACCGAGAAGACCGCGGCCGGGTCGGTCGGCGACAGCGCCGTACCGACGAGCAGCGCGGCGAGCCAGTCGAACCCGAAGAGCCAACGCAGCACCACCGCCAGCGCGCCGGCGGTCAGCAACGTTCCCACGACGCCGACCACCGCGACCGGCGCCAGCGACGACCGCAGCCGCCGCCAGCCCATGCTCATGCCCCCGCTGAACAGCACCAGCACCAGAGCGATCTCGACAAGGTGCCGCACGGTGTACAGGGGCAACTGGCTAAGCTTCGGATACAAATCGGAGAGGATCGCGGCGGCGAACAGGAAAAGCGCTGGCGCGGGCAGCCGCAGGCGGTCGGCCAGACGGTTGGACAGCACGGCGAGAACTGCCACCGTACCGAGCACCGCAACGAACAGCGCGAACTCCGCCAACCGTCACCTCATGCTGTTCTCGTCGCCGTCCGATCGGCGGCACGTCCGCTACCGCTACCCGCTGCCAAGCGTGTTAACCGAGCGCAGGGAAGCCCGGATCCGAGGAAGTGGCCGGAGACGAGCGCGGGTGATGCCAGGATTAGGCCGCTGGAGGCCTTACCGCCATCTCGACCGGATCCACCTGCTGCGGCAGTTCGACAATCGGCCCGGGTCGCTCTGCGTCTGCCCTCGGCCTGCGCGCTCGACGTGCCTTTGGCGCACCTGCGACAACGGGCCCGTATGCGGGTCTCCGGGTGAGGGGGAGCCAGGCGGACGAGGGAAGGTCGGTGAATGGTCAGGTGCGCCTACGGACGGCTGTGTCCGGCAGCACCGGTGGCCGGAGCGAGCAACGCCTGGCGCGGGCGCTGCGCGAATTCGCGGGGATCCCTTTGGCCTTCGTCGCCGCCTTCACGGTTCTCGCGGTGGCGTCGATCGTCGCTGACCAGACCCACACCCCCGGCGTGGACCGAATCCGGTCCCTGATCGGCCACGTGATCGGCCGGGATTCCGCCACCACGGCCCTGCAGGCGGTGGCCACCGGCCTGGTCACCGTCACCTCGATCACCTTCTCGGTTCTGCTGCTGGCCGTCCAGCAGACAGCCACGAGCCTGTCTCCCGTGGTCTTCAACCAGTTCGTCCGTCGCCGGGGCAACCAGGCGATGCTCGGGTTCTTCGTCGGCCTCACGCTCTACGCCTACGTCGTCGTGACCGCGGTGCCTGGCGACACCGCGCCGATCATCGGGGCGGCTCCCGCCACCCTGCTTACCGGCCTCGCCCTGGTCGGCCTGCTGGCGCTGGTGTACACGACCATCGATCAGATGCGGCCGGTGAACGTGCTGGGCCAGATCCGCGACCGGACCCTGCGGGCCCGGCAGCTGGAACTGCCCCTGATCGTGCGCACCCGGCGGCAGGAGTTGTCCGCGGACCCGGTGCGCGCCACCTACCGCAGCACCACCAGCGGCTACGTCACCCGGATCGACCTTGACCGGCTGGCCGGCGCGCTGCACCAGGTCCCTCGCGCCGAGGTCCACCTGCACGTCACGCTCGGCGGTCACCTGGCCTTCGGCGATGTCATGGCGACCGTGCGGAACGACGATCGCGCTGGCGCGGAGCGGGTAGCCGACGAGGTCGGCGCGAGCATAGTCATCGGCGCCAGCCCGGACCTGGACAGCGACGCCAGCACTGGTATCGAGGAGCTGGCCAACATCGCATGGACGAGCGGCTCCACCGCCAAGCACAACCCGGAGACGGCCCGGCGTGCGATCCACGCGCTGCGAGACGTCGCGGCCCGCTGGCTCGCCGAAGGACCTCCCGAGGCGCAGGCCCCTCCCCTGGCCGTCGTATATCAGGATGCCGACCTGGACCAGGTGCTGGACGTGTTCTACTCACTGCTGGTCGTCTCTCACGAGTCGCAGCAGCACATGACGGCGGCGCAGGTGCTGGAGGCGTACGGGCGCCTGCTCGGGCAAGCCGGGCCTGGGGTTCGTGATCGCCTCCGCCGGGACCTCGCCACCGCAGGCCCGCTGTTGGAACGGATCCCCTTCTCGCCTCAGCTCGGGCGAGCGCGCCAACGGCTTCGGCAGGTCATGGACGACTTGCCGTCCGGGTCGGTCGCCGCTGACTCCGGCACCGACTGATCCGGCCAGTTCGGCTCGGTAGCGGCAGTTTCGGTGAGCAGGGCCACCAGCAACGGCCCGGCCAGCCCGAGCCGCCACAGCAGGGTGTCCGCCGCCACGATCCTGCGCCTGCGCTGCCGGAGCAGCCGCGCGGCCTCCCACAGCGGTCGCCCCGCCCGGTGCGGCAGGGTCGGGCCGCCGGCCGGGTCGAGGGCGCCCTCGAGTACCGCGGCGGCCAACGCCGTGCCGAGCAACACACCGGCGGCGGGCAGGACGCTCCACCAGGGGCCGGCGATTTCCGTGCCACCGGGCGTCAAACGCCGTACCACCGACCGTTGTCGCTCCGAGACGCGACGTTTCGCGGTGGCGGGCTCCTGCCGCAGGCCGGTGAGGGAAGAGGATCGGCTCAGTTGTCCGCCGGTCGCCCATCTCGGGCGTACCAGCGCCGGCCCGGCATGCCCGTCAATCCATGCACCAGTGTGCTCAGGGCGACGACGAGGCTGCCCGCGGCCCAGAGCAGCGGATCGCGGGCGCCCTCGTCGCGGATGAAGGACAGGTAGAATAGCGCCGACACCCCGATCGGACCGAACCAGCCAAGAAAGGCCAGTTCCCGCCAGCGCAGGCCGAGCGGCGCCTTGAGCGCGAGCACCACAGGCAACCGCCGCAGGGCCAGCACGGCGCCGGCGAAGAGCGGTAGCCGCCAGCCCGCGTCGATCCAGTCGCGCCAGGGCAGTTCGACGCCGAGCAGGAAGAACAGCGGCAGCACCAGGTAGCGGGTCAGTGCGCCGTCCAGCTTCTGTTCGGCGATGCGCGGCTGGTTCCGGATGACTCCGTTGTAGGCAAGCCCGGTGACAAAGGCGGCCAGGATGCCGTCGGTGTGGAGCACCCGCGCGACGCCGAGCGCGGCGACCCCGAGCAGGACGGCGAAGACCACCAGGGAGCCTTGGTCGAGGCTGTCCCGGCGGCTCGCCGCGCGCAGGCCGTGGCCGGCCAGCCAGCCGAGGACCGCGCCGACGAGCACCGCCCCGAGCACACCCCACAGCGCCAACCTCACCTGGTCGGCCCACGGCTTCGTGCCGACGACGGCCAGGGCGAGGACGACGAGGGGGAACGCGAGGCCGTCGTTGCCGCCGGACTCCCCGCTGATGACCTGCCGGAGCCGGTCGGGCAGCTGCCGCTCGGCGGGGCCGCCGGAGACGATGCCGGAGGCCAGGACTGGATCAGTGGGGGCCAGACAGCTACCGAGCACCGCGGCGATACCCAGCGGGAGGCCGAGCAACAGCCACGACAGGCCGGCGGTGACCACGGCCATGCCCACCAGGCCGGCGGAGAGCAGCACGAGCACCGGTCGCAGCACGGTCCGGTAGCCGGTGATCGGGAAGCGCAGGGCGACCGCCATCAGGGACACCGCCAGCAGTGCTCGGCTGACCTCCCGCATCAGCTCGGGGCCCAGCCGATCGGCGACGTCGATGAGGCTCAGGACCGGGCCCGCCAGAATCCCCAGGCAAAGGGCGAGCAGGGGCTCGGTGAGCAGGGTCCGACGGATGGCGCCCGATCCGAAGGCGAGCAGGACGGCGAGACCACCGACCAGGGCATAGCTGAGCAGGAGAGGACTCACGTCGACCCGCTACCCGTTGTCCCGGCGGCCATGCCCGGGCCTGGGCTGGACCGTCTGGGCAGGGCGCACGAGGGTTGCACACCGGCCCCATCCCGGACCGGTGCCGGGGGCCGGTGTCAGCCGTGGGACCAGGGCACCGTCGGCTGCAGCATCCTACGGCCGGCATGGGGATCGATCACCGTCGCACGGTGACGTGCGGAGGACGGGGGCGGCTCACTTCCGCCGGGCGCGGGCGGTTGCTGGGGCGTTGGCCTTCTCGATCGCCTGGACCAGCTCGTCCTTGTTCATGTTCTGGGGATCACCGATGGTGTCCTCGGCCGACTCCAGCGTCTTCTTGTAGGTGCGGACCGCCTTGTCATCGGAGCGGGCGATGGTCGAGGGCACGTCGTCGCGCATCTCCTCGGCCTGCTGGTGCTTGTCCGGCATGACGTCCTCCCGATCGTGGCCTACCCGTCGAGTTCGTCGCGGGCCGCGTCGACGACGGTGGGCACCACACGGCCGGCGGTGGCGGAGACCATGCCGCGCACCTCGTCCGCCAACTGGGCCGAGGTGCCATCGGCCTCGCACAACTGCGCCAGCCCGATTCGTCCCAGCACCACCGCCGTGACCATGGATCCCGCAGGTCGCGAGCCGCGGCTGGCTGATCATCACCCGGGACCCCACATGCAGGAGCACCGACTGGAGATCACCGCCGTGCGAGAGCACCGGGCCAGGATGGTCGCCCTGACAGCAGCCGACGCGGGCAGCGTCTTCGGCCAGTTGAAGGTCGTGATGAGCCGCTGGCGCGATATCGAACGCTATTCTGCCGAGCCGCCGCCCTTCATCTACGCAGCCACCCGAAACCACGATGAGGCAGATCTCGCTGACCTGACGCGGTCCGCTGCCCGCTGCCGTTCGATGATCTCCCTGGCCTTCACGCCCCGGTTCCGACTCGCCTTGGCCATGGAATTTACCGCTTTCTCGTCAACAGATCATCGAGCGAATACCAGGTGTGCGGGCGCCACAGCAGCAGCCCGGCCAGTGCCAGAAACCCGAGGTCGCGCAGGATTTCCAGGCCGTACTCGGTGTCGCGGCCGGCGCCCAGCTCACCGCCGGAGCTAAAGCACCCGCAGTCGATGCGCAGGCCGCGTGCCCAGGCCGACGCGATCCCGGCGGTGAAGATCACCAGCAGTGCGGCGGAGATCGCCGCGGTGAGCCGGGTCGACAGTCCGATCACCAGGAGCAGGCCGAGCGCGATCTCGAGGAACGGCTGGATCCCGCCGACGGCCTTGGCCACGTCGTACGACATCAGCTGGTAAGCGTTGACCGCCCGCGCCGACTCCGCCAGGTCACCGACCTTGGTGGCGCCCGCCACCAGCCAGACGGCGGCCAGCCCGAGCCGGGCTGGCGTGGAGATCCACGGCCAGGCCAGCGACCGCCTGGCGAGCCCAGTGGTCACGCCGCGGCCCGTCGGGTGCGGGAGAGGACAAACGGGATGACACCGAGGGCGAGCACTCCCCCGGTGATGGAGAGGGCGGCATAGCTGGTGGCGGTCATGACCAGGCCGCTGGCGATGCCGCCGGTCGCGCCGGCCAGGGCGATGCAGAGGTCGACGGTGCCTTGGATCTTGGCGCGGGTTTCGACCGGGGCGGCGTCGGTGATCATGGCGGTGCCGGAGACCAGGCCGAGGTTCCAGCCGAGGCCGAGCAGGATCAGGGCCAGGGCGAGCAGCGGCACCGAGTCGTCCGGGGCGGTGGCCGACACCAGGCCCGCGGCGAGCAGGGTGACACCAGAGGCGACCGCGACCGGCACCCGCCCGAGGCGGTCGACGAGGATGCCGGTGACCAGCGACGGCAGGTACATCGCGGCTATGTGCAGCGAGATCACCAGACCGGTCGCGGCCAGATCGTGTCCGTGGGCCTGCATGTGAACCGGGGTCATGGTCATCACCGCGACCATGACGAGCTGCGTGAGGATCATGCTCGCGGCCCCCGCGATCACACCCGCGGGCACGCCACCTGCCTGGCTCGCTGGCGCGGTCGCTGCGGTCTCGGTGTGCAGTGTCCGGGAGATCAGCAGCGGGTCCGGGCGCAGCAGCAGGAACAGGATCGCGCCGGCCAGCGCATAGGCGATCGCGGCCAGCGCGAACGGCCCCGCGAGGGCGGGCAGGCCGAAGTACTCTGCGGACCGGCCGGTGGATGCGACCAGGTTCGGCCCGATGACCGCGCCGACGGTGGTGGTGACCAGCACCGAGCTGACCGCCCGGCCACGGCGGCCCGGCGCGGACAGGTCGGCACCGGCGTAGCGGGCCTGCAGGTTCGTGGCGGTGCCCGCACCGTAGACCAGCAAGGAGATCAGCAGCAGGACGACACTGTCGAGGCCCGCCGCGGCGACGACTCCAGCGCCGCCGAGCGTACCGGCGGCGTATCCGACAGCAAGGCCCACTCGGCGGCCGAGCCGCTGGGACAGACGGCCGACGGCGAACGCCGCGATGGCGGACCCGCCGGTGTACAGGGCCGCCGGTAGGCCGGACAGGGCGCTGGCGCCGAGCATCTGCTCGGCGAGCAGCGCGCCGACGGTGACGCCGGCGGCCAGGCCGGCGCCGCTGAACACCTGCGAGGCCATCACCACGCTCAGGGTTCGCTGGTGCAGCGCCAGGCGGGCTTGGGGGTTGGCGACGTAGTCGGTGGGGGTCATCGGGGTGCGAGGCTTCCTTGCCGCTGTGAGGACTGGAGCCTTATGTATACATCATGTATCCTAAAAACGTGAAGAGCTCGAAGCAGTCGGCCCGGTTCCTGACGGCCAGGCGGCGCCTAAACCGACGCCTCGCGGTCGCGGCCGTCGCGGTCGTCGCGTTCCTCGGCGTAGTCTTGGCCGGTCACCTCACCAACGGACGGCGCCAGGTGGCGGCGCCGACGGCCTCGCCCAGCGCCAGCGCGGGTGCCGGGGGCGCCAGGGCGGGCGAATTCACGTTCGTACGCCGTGCGCAGGCCGACCCGATGGCGGTCGGCGCCGTGGACGCCCCGGTGGTCCTCGTTCAGTGGACCGACATGCGCTGCCCCTACTGCGCCGTCTTCAACCGGGAAACGCTGCCGATGCTGCTCAAGGAGTACGTGGACACCGGGAAGCTACGCATCGAGGTGCACGACGTGGCGTACTTCGGCGAGCAGTCCGAGCAGGCCGCCGTCGCCGCTCGGGCCGCCGCCGAGCAGGGGAAGTTCTTCGAGTTCATCAGGGCGGTGTACAAGGACGCCCCCGAGCACAAGCACCCGGACCTGCCGCGCGCGAAGCTGATCGCGTACGCGCAGAAGGCCGGCGTGCCCGACATCGCGAAGTTCACCACGGATCTGGACGACCCCGGCCTGCGCGCCGCAGCCGATGCGAGCAACAGCGAGGCCGCCCAGCTCGGCGTCACCAGCGTCCCCTTCTTCGTCGCCGGCGACCGCACCCTGTCCGGCGCACAGCCCTCCTCGGTGTTCCGGAGCTACCTGGACGACGCGATCGCCAAGGCGGGCTAAGCCGTGGAACTGGGACTTCTCGGCGCCTTCCTCGGCGGGGTGCTCACCCTGCTCAGCCCATGCTCGGCGATGCTGTTGCCAGCCTTCTTCTCCTACGCCTTCACCAGCCCGGCCCTGCTGCTCAGCCGCACCGTGATCTTCTACTCCGGGCTGATCACCACCCTGGTGCCGCTGGGTGTGCTCGCCGGAACCGTGGGCGCGTTCGTCAACCAGCACCGGCACACGTTCGTCACGGCCGCGTCCGTCGTGGTGATCCTGCTCGGCCTGGTCATGCTGGCCAACCTCCCGATTCCAGGTCTGCCCCGCAGTGGGACGCAGGGCACCTCGGCGGCATCCGTCTACGCGCTCGGCACGATCTACGGCCTCGCCGGGGTGTGCGCCGGCCCGCTGCTCGGCGCGGTGCTGACCGTGGCAGCGGTCGGTGGCGACGCCCTGTACGGCGGGATCGTCCTGCTCGTCTTCGCGGCCGGAATGACCCTGCCGCTGCTGGTTCTGGCCGTGCTGTGGGGGCGGCTTCCGTTCGTACGCAAAATGGTCCGGCCTCGCGGAATCCGCCTGGGCCGCTGGAGCAACACCTGGGCCGGCCTGGTCGGCGGCACGCTGACGGCGGCGATCGGCGTTCTGCTGCTGGCCACCGATGGCACCACCTCGCTGAGCGGCATTCTCGGCGCCTCCGACCAAGCGGCGCTCGAGGACCGGGTGCGGCAGGCCACTAGCGGCGTCCCGGATCTGCTCGTGGCCGCGATCGCGGTGGGCGGCGCTCTCGGTGCGTTGCTGGTCGTCCGCTCGCGAACGGCCCGCCGGTGACGACTCCCTCCGCGGGCCGATGGATACTTGTGGTGCGTGGATCCGGTGATCGTGATGGGAGCGTCGTTGGCAGACAGTGCGAGTGCGGCGGAACGGGCCTACCAGGCGATCCGTGGCGGCATCCTGAACGGCGTGCACCCAGCCGGGACCATGCTCGGCGAGGAGGCCCTCGCGGCCGAGATCGGGGTCAGTCGCACACCGGTCCGCTCCGCGCTCACCCGCCTGCAGGACGAGGGATGGATCGTCATCTACCCCAAGCGCGGCGCGCTCGTGCAGGGTCTCAGCGAGCGGGCGGTGGCCGACTTGGAGGACGCCCGCCTGATGCTGGAGTCGACGGGGGCCAGCCGGGCGAGCGTCCCCGTCCGGGAACTGCTCGCCGAGCGGCTACGTCAGTCGATCGACCAGCAGCGCGCCGCCTTCGAGGCCAAGGACATCCGGCAGTTCATCGAGTTGACCATCGGCTTCCACCGTGCCTTCGTGGAGGCCGCGGACAACGACATCCTGCTCGAACTCAACGACCGGCTGTCCGACCGGCAGCGGTTCCTGCTGTTCAGCAAGGGCGACCGGCTCCTGGCCCGGTGCGACGAGATCCTGACCGAGCACGAGATCCTCGTCGAGCGCCTGCACGCCGGTGACGCCGACGGGTTCACCGACGTGCTCCGCCAGCACCTGGCCGAGACCTACATCCCGGCCTCCGCCAGCGGCTACCAGCGCGGATCGCACACGACGAGGTAGCCGTCGAGTTCGGTGATCAGGTCGGACTTCGGGCGGTCCGGCAGCGCGTGCCCCAGATCGCCGGAGCGGACCTCACCGATCCACTGATCATGCTGGTACTCGTGGTTGATCAGCGCGGTCAGCAGCGTCTTCGCCACGATGGTGAGCTGCCGGGGCGCGCCGACCCGGCCGTCGCGGATGGCGCCGACACGGCGGTGGATGCTGTCGGCCACATCGGCGCGGAACGCTGCCAGCCGGCTCAGGTCCGGCAGCCGGCCACGGCCCGGTTCCGGATTCGCGGAGTCCATCACCGGGTCGAGTTCCGGGTCGGGGCTCGGCTCGGCCGCGGTCAGGTTGCGGATCATGAAGTGGGCGACGTGCGCCTGGTGACCCAGGTGCCAGCCGATCGCGCTGAAGTTCTCGTGCGGGCGCCACGCCACCTCGTCGGCGCTCAGGTCGGTCCACAGCTGGTCGGTGTAGGCGCGGGCGCGGTCGTACTCACGCAGCAGGTCCGGGATCTCGAACATGTCGTGGTCATCCAATCCTGGTTTCGAGGGCGGTCAGCACGGCGCGGGCGGCCTGTTCTCCGGCGTGGAGCGCGCCTTCGATGTGGCCGGCGTGGTCGGGGGCGGTCTCGGTGCAGGCCCAGTGCAGCCGTCCGCTCAGGGCTGGACGCTGGTAGCGGGGGTGGCCGAAGAGCCGGTAGTCCATCCGCTGCTCCACGCCGGGCGGGGAGGTCCACCGCTCGGCGCTCCAGTCCTGCACGTGCAGCGTCTCGGGCCGGGCGGCTTCCGGGCCGAACATGCGGGTGAGCTGGGCGGTCACCGCGGCCTCGAAGCCTGGGCGCAGGGCGGCGGCGGGGGTGAAGCCGAACAGCGCGGCGCGGGTGCCGTCCGGGCCGGACATGTCGTGGATCTCGCGCAACGGTCCGGTCCGGCTGATCGCCGCGCCGGCGAGTCCCTTCGTACGCCAGAACGGGGTGCTGTAGCAGGCGACGACCTTGGCGACGGCGCCCATCCACACCGGGGTGGCTTCGGCTCTGCGAAGCAAGTCGGTGTCAAGCCCGTCGTGGAAGTCGATGCGGGCCACAGCAAGCGCGGGCGGGACCGCGAGGACGACCTGGCGGGCGCGCAAGGCCTCGGACGCCGTGCGCAGTTCGACGGTGTCACCGTCGAGGTGGATGCCGGTGACCGGGGTCGACATGCGCAGCGCCGTTTCCGGGAGCTGGGCGGCAAGACCCGCGGCCAGGGCGTTGGCGCCGGGACCGAAGCGGTAGGCCGCCACGTCGATAGGGTTGCCGGCAAAGCGCCGGATCCCGGTGTGGTCCTGCACGATAGCGTCGCCGAAGCGGTGCTGGTCGAAGATCGGGACGCCGAGCCGGGCGACGAGGTCGGCGACGCGGTGTTCGCCGTCCCAGAACCAGGTGGCGCCCAAGTCGTACCCCTCAGTCGTGGCCAACCGGCCACCCACCCGGTCGCGAGCCTCCACGCAGATCGCGTCGAGACCGGCCGCGCGCAACGCAGTCGTCGCGGTGAGCCCCGCGGCGCCAGCACCGATGACGACGACGTCGCTCATGGGGTCAGCACCATCCGGAATCGGGCGTCGGCCGCCTGCTGGACCTTGAGAGCCCGCTCGGCCTCGGCCAGCGGCAGCGTCTGCACCAGCGGGCGGACTCCAGTGGCGACCGCGAAGCGCATCGCCTGTTCGGTGTCGGCCGGGCTGCCGGTCAGGTGGCCGGTGAGGCTGCGGGCGTGCATGACGAACTTGACCATCGGCAACTGCACGGCGGCCGCGTCGAATCCGGCGACGGTGAGCCGGCCGTGAGGGGTCAGCCCATCGATCAGGTTCGTGAGTAGGCTGCTGCTGGCGGCGGTGGAGACGATCAACCGGGCTCCACCGAGCTCGCGCACCGCGGTGCCGGGATCCTGGGCACGGGAGTCGATGTAATGGTGGGCGCCCAGGTCCTGGGCGGCCTGCCGCTTGTCCTCGCCGCGGCCGATCGCGATGGTCTCGTAGCCCATGGCTGCGGCGAACTGCACGGCTAGGTGGCCCAGGCCGCCGATGCCGGCCACCGCGACCCGGTCGCCGGGCTCGGCGCCGCCGTGCCGCAGGGCGTTGAAGGTGGTCACCCCGGCGCAGCCGAACGGTGCCGCCTCGACAGCGGCCAGCCCGTCCGGGACCCGCGCGAGGGCCGCGGCCGGGACGGTAATGGTGCTGGCCCACCCGCCCGGGTAGGACAAGCCTGGCACCTGCCGGTCCGGGCAGTGCACCACATCACCGGTGCGGCAGGCCGTGCAATGCCCGCAGCTGCCGCCGAACCAGCCGACGGCCACCCGCTCCCCCACTTGCCAGCCGGCCACCTGCGGGCCGACCTCGGCGATCATCCCGGCGACCTCGTGCCCCGGGGTGATCGGGAAACCTCCCCCGGGCGTACGGTCGGCGACCGTGCCGGCGTCCGCGCCGCAGATGCCGGTCGCCTCGACATCGACCCGCACCTCGCCGGGCGCCGGCGTACGCGGCCGCACGGGGGCGATTTCCGGCCGTGCGCCCGGTTCCCTCACCTGGACAGCAACATGGGCATTTCTGGAATCAGACACAGCATTAAAAGTAGGAACGAGCCGCGGTCACCGGAAGAACAGAATAGTGAATGAGGATATAAGCAATCGCTATAGGTTGGCGCGCTATAAAGTCTGCTCATGAGTGACCGGCTGAGTGTCGAAGGGCTGCGCTACGCGCAGGCGGTGGCGGAGACGGGGTCGTTCAGCGCGGCCGCCCGGGCGTACGGCGTGAGCCAGCCGGCCCTATCCAACGGCGTCGCGAAGCTGGAGGAAAGCCTCGGCGAACGCCTGTTCGAGCGGTCCCCGCGCGGCGTGACGCCGACCGCGTTCGGCGCGCACATCCTGCCGCTGGTGGAGCGGGCCCTCGCCGGGCTCGACGCGGTCGCCGCCGAGGCCCGGCGGTGGAACACCCCGCCCGACGATGTCCTGCGCATCGGGGTGTCCCCGCTGATCAACCCGAAGGTGGTCGCCGCCGCTTACAGCGCGGTGTGCGGCCTCGACAACGCCCCGAGCTCGCGTCAACTCGTGCTGCGCGAGACCGACATGGCCGACCTGCGCGACGGCCTGATCGCCGGCGAGCTGGACCTGATCCTCATCCCGTCGGTCGCGCCGTTGCCCCGCTACCAGCAGCGGATCATCGGATCCGAACCGATGGTGCTGGTCGACTCCCGCGCCGCCGACGACGCCCCGGTCGAGCTGACCGAGATCGGCGGCAACCAGCTGATCATGGTGCCGGACACCTGCGGCCTGACCTCGTTCACCCGCGACCTGTTCGCGTCGCACGAGCTGCCGATACGCGTCTACCCAGGTGAGGCGGCCAGCTACCGGGTCCTGGAGGAATGGGCGCAACTCGGGCTCGGGTCCGCGGTACTGCCGGAGTCGAAGCTGGCCGACCCCAACGCGAAACGCCGACCGCTGCACGACGAGGGCCACGAAGTGGAAATCTTCTATGCCGCGGTGTGGGATCCCCGCTCGCCGCAGGCACCCGAGCTGGAGACCCTCGCGGACCGCCTCGCCGGCGCCGTGTAGCCATACGAGTTCGCTATACCGGCATTCGCCATCGGTCTCTACCGGCCGCCACGGTCACGCCATAACCTCGGTCTCAACAGAAATACGGCGACCAAATAGCAGCGAAGGAACTGTCATGGCTCTCCTGGAGATCACTCTGACCATCAACGAGGCCGACCGCCCGGCCGCGGCAGGCGTCTACCAGCAGTACAAGCAGCCGTTCCTGGACACCGTGCCAGGCGCGATCAGCAAGCAGCTACTGGTACGCGCCGAGGACGTCCAGGTGCTACACGGCTTCGAGACCAGGGCCGCCGCGCAGGCGTACCTGTCCAGCGACCTGTTCACCAAGGATGTGGTCGCCGGACTGTCGCCGCTGCTCAAGGCCGAGCCGGAGATCCGGATCTACGAGACCGCCTGATCCGGCATAAAGAGACGCCTCGTTGCCGCGATAGCCGCCGTCCGCGATCACCCGCCGGCCAGCTTCTGGTCGATCCGCTGGTGCGGTAGACGATCGTGTCGTTGCGGTTGCCCGGCGGCAGCGGGTCGCCGACGGCCCGACGGTAGCGATGACCTGGCGGGCTGCGGAGTGCGAGACGCCAAACAGCGGGCCGATCTGGCGCATGGCCAGGTTGGCGCGCCAATACGCGGCGACCAGCAGCACCCGGTCGGGTAGGTCGAGGACCCACTGCCGGCCCGGTCGGCCGTCGGCGGTGACGTTCCCGCCGCGGTCGGCGACCAGCCGGACCAGCCGGCGGAACTGGGCGGGCGGCAACCCGGTGACGGGAAGATACGCTCGGCCCGGGCTGCGGAGATCATCTATACTCATGCGCCATCGATGCCTCGTTTGACAGGTTCCAGGGTTACGAGACGCCCCTCAGTGTTGATCGCCGCCCGCGTCATCGCGGGCGGCGATTCTGTTTCCCTCGCCCCGGTGAGCCGGCTATCCGCGACCCTCTGACCTGGTAGGAAAGTCCCTGCTCGGCCGGCTGCTGCGCCGTGCCGGCACCGGGGCCAACCACCTCGGACCTATGTATGCCACATGGATGTGGGACGGCTCCGAGTGAGAATGTGGGGAGCCCGCCAGGTCAACAGGCACACGAGCCCGGCCGACATCCGAACAAGACATTCCTACAATTGCACTCTTTCCTCGTGCGGCATTGCGATAAGACAGGCCTATAGCCGTATTCGCACTGCATCCCTACCGTGCCATCGGGTCCATCCATATCCTCGGTGCCTGGTCATGCCACACAAAACGCCCACCAGCGCCGGGCCAGAAATGAGGAAGAAATCCCCATGGCCGACCTTGCGGCAACTCTCGGCGGCTGCATGGGAACCCCACTGCCGCAGCCGGGATCTACCGGCGGCACCGGCAGCCACTCCTGGAGACGATTCCCGGCGCACGGACCCAGCAACTGCTGGTTCCGCGCCGAGGACCTGCAGGTGCTGCACCGCCTCGCCGCGTTCGAGGACGCCCAGGCGTACCTGTCCGGCGAACTGCTCACCAGGAACGTCGTCAGCGCCCTGATGCCCTACTTGAACACGGCCTGGACATCCGCATTTACCTGACGGCCTGATCTCCAGCCTTTTCGGGCATCGCCATCCTCCACGTTCCGCGAATTCCTACCCGACGCGATCCTCATCCCGAAAATCACGAAGACAGGACCGTCCGTGTCAGAAACTCAACTTTCCGCGAGCCCTAGAAATGCGCCACTGCCGGACGTCGAATCCGTGCAGAAGCGTACGATGACCGTGCTCGTCATCGCACAAATCATCGGCACCGTGGGGGTCGGTGTCGCGCCCTCCATCGGCGTGCTGCTGGCCGGTCAGGTCACCGACAACGAGGCCTGGGCCGGTCTGGCCCGTACCGCGAGCACGCTCGGCGCGGCACTGCTCGGACTGCCGCTCGGCGACCTCGCCGCGCGGCGCGGGCGCCGCATCGCGCTGGCCACCGGCTGGTGGACCGCCGCCGGCGGCGGGGCGCTGCTGGTCGCGGCGGCGCAGTGGAGCCTGGTTGTGCCGCTCTTCGTCGGCCTCCTCCTGATCGGCGTCGGCCTGGCAGTGAGCCTGCAGTCCCGGTTCGCCGTCACCGATCTGGCCAAGCCCCAGCGCAAAGCCCGGTCCCTGGCACTGGTCGTCTGGGTGGGAACTCTCGGTTCCGTACTCGGCCCCAACCTCGGCGCGCCCGGTGAGCTCATCGGGGCCGCCACCGGGCTCACCGTGTTCGCCAGCGCGTTCCTGATCGCCGCGATCTGCCTGGCCCTCGCCGGCGCCGTCGTCTTCGTCTGGCTGCGCCCTGACCCACTGCTGCTGCTCAAGCGCAGCGCGACCACGGATTCCGCCGCCGCGACCGGCAAGCGACCGGGCCGCATCCGGCAGGTCTTCGCCGAGCTGCGCACGAACCGGCAAGCCCGGGTCGCGCTGGCCGCCGTCCTGACCGCCCAGATCGTCATGGTCGCAATCATGACGATGACCCCGGTCCACGTCGCCCAGCATGGCGGCTCGGTCACCATCATCGGCCTCACGATCAGCCTGCACGTCGCCGGGATGTACGCGCCGTCACCACTGGTCGGCGTGATGGCCGACCGGTTCGGGCACCGATCGGCGATCAGCACCGGTATCGGCATCTTCGCCGCCTCACTCCTGATCAGCGCGGTACGGCCCGACGACACCGGAACGATCATCGTGTCGCTGATCCTGCTCGGCGTGGGCTGGTCGTTCGTGAGCGTCGCCGGGTCCGCGCTGTTCAGCTCGGTCGTCTCCACCGAGACACGCGCCTCCGCCCAGGGCGGGGTCGACGCACTGTCGAATCTGTGCGGTGCCACCGCAGCGTTCCTCGCCGGGCCGCTGCTGGCCGCCACCAACTACTCGCTGCTGTCCATCCTGGCGATCATCGCGCTCGTCCCCCTGGCACTCCTGATGGCCGGCCGAGCCCTGGCCGCGGGATCCGCACGGGCCCGAGCCCGGCGGGCGGCCTGAGCCGGCCGCGCTGATCCGGCTTGGTGACATCAATCAGTTCGATCCCGGAACTTTCTATTTGTCGCGGTCGGCCAACCAGGCGACAGACCAATCAGCGAAGGGAACCGCAATGACCGTATCAAGCCCTGGCCGTGAGCGTCGGTGGCAGGTTTCTCTCGCCACCCTACTCATGCGGGTGAAAACTCTCGGTCGCATGAGCGACTCCACCTACCTTACTGCAGTCAAGGCGGTATCGGCACGCGGGTGGCGTCGAGTTGAGCCGATTCCACTCGGTGCACCTGAGCGGCCGTTTCATCTCCAAAGGGTCATTACTTCAGAGGGCACCCGGAAGCAATGCGAAGCCCTTCCACAGCATTTGGTCCGGGCTATCGGCGTCGCGAATTCGGCATGAGCATAAACCGGCACATCACCCACCGCATCAGCCAAGCAACGGCTCGGCCGCAGATCTCACGCAAGCGGAGTCTCTACGCGAGTTCGTACAGCGCCACCTCTGCTGATCTTGGTTGTTTGGGCTGGTAGGGGGTCTTGTCGCGGATGCAGGCCCAAAGGACGTTGAGGCGTTGTCTGGACAGGGCAGCGGTGGCTTGGCGGTGGGTCTTTCCCTCGGCTCTCTTCTTGTCGTAGTAGGCGCGTGACCGTGGGCAGTGGGTCAGGGCGGTGAAGCTGGACATGCTGAACACCCGGCGCAGACCACGGTGGTAGCGGTGTGGCCGGACCTGGTGGCCCTGCCTGCGGCCGGAGTCGCGGGAGATCGGCGCGAGCCCGGCGTGGGCGGCGAGTGCCGCAGCGCTCGGGTAGGTGGTGAGGGTGCCGGCGTGGGCGAGGAACTCGGCGGCGAGAGTGGTGCCGATGCCGGGCAGACTGGTGACGATCTCACCCAACTCGTGGTCGGCAACAACCGCGGCGATGGTTTCCTCAATCGCGGCGATGCGATCGTTGACCGCCTCCAGATCGGTCGCCATCTCCGCCACAATGCTGGCCGCGGTGGCTTCTCCCGCGACGGCGACGGTCTGGGTCCGCGCGGCGGTGAGAGCTTTTACGGTCAGTGCCTTGGCGGCCCGCACGCCGTGCTGGCGCAGGTAGGCCAGGATGCGGGCCTCACCGGCGCGGCGCAGCCCGCCAGGGGTCTGCCACTGCGCGAGCAGCCGCACCGCACCTTTACTGCGCAGGTTCAGCGTCTTCTCCAGGGCGGGGCTGATCATGGTCAGGAGGTCCTGGATGCGGGCGGTGATGCGGACCCGGTCGGCGACCAGGTCGAGGCGGCGGGAGACGAGCAGCTTCAACTGCTGCTGCACCCCATCCGCGAGGGTGAGGGTCGGTAGGTCAGCGCGCATGCGCAGGGTCTGGGCGATGCCGTACGCGTCGTGAGCGTCGGTCTTGCGTTCGCCGTGGAACGCCTCCGCCATCCGCGAGGTGACGGTGCCGCTGACGTAGCGCACGTCCGCGCCCCGGTCGAACAGGACCGCCAACAGCAGCGAGGCAGGTCCACCCCGCAGGTCGACGGCCCAGCGGATCGGCTTACGGCGCTTACCGAGCCGTCCGGCGATGCCGGAAATGGCCTGCTGGTCGTTGGGGATCTTCTCGGACAGAACGACGGTGCCGTCGTCGTCGACGACGCACACGTGGTGGTGGGTCTTGCCGACGTCGACGCCGGCCCACAGGCTGCCCACCGGGCCTCACCCTCTTCGGTTGTCTGATCAAGGGGCGTGGACCCGCCGCGGTTCAGTAGTCACAACTTCGGAAAGGGCGATCGGTCGCAAGTCTCCATCCAGTGCTGATACAGCGGTCATCAGCGAGGGCCGGGGCGTCCTACTCCAAGCTGGCCATGACATCGGCAGCACACACCCAGACAGTCACCCGACCCTCCGGGTCCACCCCGCCAAACGACGCGGTTCGATGTCCGGTTGCGGGTCCCGACGGACGCCTGGAGCGCACCGCCGCCGGCGTCGACTGTCTGGGGCGTCACGCTGGCACACCGCACCGGCCCTCCACGATCCTCGTCGCACCTTGGCGACGGTCAGCGGGGAACCATGCGTCAGGTTTCGAGACCTGTGCGGTTGAGGCGTTCGAGCAGGCTGGGCTTGCGGGCGTGCACCGTCCGTAGCTCGGCCAGGCGATTTCGGAACGATGTGCTGTCTCCGTCTCGTTCAGCGAGGTCGCGCAGGTCGACGAGGAGTTGAACGGCGGTGTCGTACTCGCGGGGTTTCTTCGTGCCGATGAGTTCGTCGACCCGCTGCCAGGCGGCGGGTTGGTCGACCGCGAGGGTGTCAAGGTGTCGTTGCCGGGCTGCCGCAGCGGACCGTTCGCGGCGAATCCAGTCGCGATCGCGTTGCTCGGCGTCCCGTCGTTCCCGTCCGGCGCGCAACTCCGCGGCGGTGGCGAGCAGTTGCCCGGCGGTACGGGCGACTGCCGGGGTGGGCGTATCAGTGCGGTGTTCGTCGCGGTAGCGGCGCAGCAGTCGGCTGCTTAGGTGGCTGTCGCCGCTGGTGATCAGGTCGGTCAGGATGGCGTCCTTGTCCCGGGCGGGCAGCCCGGCGACCCAGGTGCGTAGTTGCGTGGCGGTCGGTTCACCGGAGGCGGCCGGCGACGACCCGGCCGCCGCGGCCGCGATCAGATCGGGGTCGATGCGCAGGAACTCGGCGACGGCGGTGAGGGCCGCGTCGAGGGTGCCCAGTCCGGCGAGGACGGGCGGTTCGAGCTCGTCGTCGGCGATCTCCTCGGACTGTACGCAGCGCAGCCAGGCCAGGTAGAGCAGGCGCAGGTCGCCGGCGGCGAGGCGGGCCCGGACCGGGATGATGGAAGTGAGCAGGCCGTGGCCGTCGAGGTCCCACTCGTCGATGCCGTCTTCGTCCTCGTCGTGGAGGTCGATGATGATGTGCTTGCCGGTGGTCCAGGCGGATGCGCTGTCGCCCTGGCAGTATTGGGCGACGGTGGCGGGGTCGAGCACGTGTTTCGGTAGCCGCAGCATGAGCTGGCGGGTGCCCCAGTTGGCCAGGTACAGGTGCGCGTCGAAGTACCGTTCCATCAGCGTTCGCGGGTCGCCCTTGAAGTTGCCCCACTCGTAGGTGTTGACGAAGCTGGTGGCGGTGATGTCGGCCCGGGTCGACAGGGACCGCAGCTCGGCCCGCTCCCGGCCGGTGAGGGGCCGGTCGACGGCGGTGAACTCGTAGTACTGGTACTCGCCCACTGCCGGCCTACCTTCCGGCCCAGTGCCGGTAGGCGTCGATCCACCCGGCACCGTCCGGCGCGGGGGTGGGCAGCGGCAAATCGAGAAGGCCGACCCGTTGGCGGTGGCGGCCTCGGGCGCAGACCGCGGCGATACTGTCCGCGGTCAGCTCGACCTGCCGCACGGTGACCTCGACACAGAGGACGGTGGTGGTGAACGGCACCGCCAGATGCTCCTCGATCATGGCGGACAGGCCGGCGCGCTCGTCCTCGTGACCGTCCGTGTCGGCGGTGGCTTCCTCGATCATCGCCTCCAGCGCGGCGGCCCCCTTCGATGCCATCGGCGGAGGATAGCGGACCGGTGCCGGGGTGTTCGGAGCCCGATGCGTGAGGATGGTCGGCATGGGTTCGGTGGCCGAGTTCGTCGATCTTCGGCGGGAGGTGGAGCGGTTACGGGCGGAGAACGCCCGGTTGGCGCGTCTGCTGGAGCTGCGTGGCCAGGACACGACAGCGGCGCCGGAGCAGTTGTCCGCGCCGGTTGAGCCGCCGGGGCTGGTCACCATGGCTTCGCCGACCCGGGACAAGCTGGCATTGTTCGCCGACCGGTTCCGGGCCCGGGTCGACGTGTACGCCGTGCGGTGGGACAACGCCCGTACCGGCGCCGCCGGATGGATGCCCGCGGTCGCCGGAGGCTGGCGTAAGGGTATGGACCGGCGCGCTGCCACCTACCTGCCCCGGACAACGGAGGTCGTCGCGGCGCATCTGGTCGGCGACATGTTCATGGGCCTGTACCCGCTGATGCCCGGCAACACCTGCCACTTCGTCGTGGCCGACTTCGACGGCCCGACGGCGATGCTCGACGCCCTCGCCTACGCGAAGGCGTCACGAGCCAACGCGGTGCCCGCCGCGTTGGAGATCTCCCAGTCGGGTCGCGGCGCCCACGTGTGGGTCTTCTTCACCGGCGCTGTTGCCGCGGCCACCGCGCGGGCCGTCGGCACGGTCCTGCTGCGTGAGGCGATGGTGCTGCGCGGGTCGATGGACCTGCGCTCGTACGACCGGCTGTTCCCCAACCAGGACGTCCTGCCCGAGGGTGGCTTCGGCAACCTCATCGCCGCACCGCTACAGGGACGCCGCCGCAAGGACGGACTCACCACCTTCCTCGACCTCGGCACACTCGAGCCGCACACCGACCAGTGGGCGTTCCTGTCAACACTGGACCGGCTCAGCCCCGGCGACGCCGAACACATCGCCCGGCAGGCCAAGCAAGCTGTCACCGGTGCCGACGTCGCCACGATGAGCCGGTCCGCCGCGACCCAGGTCCATCCACCGCTGCCTCCGGTGGTCCACGCGGAGGCCGGTGCCGGGCTGAGCATCGACGCCGGACAGCTCACCCCTGCCGCGCTGGCGACGTTCAAGCACGCCGCCGCCATGGCCAACCCAAAGTTCTACGAACTGCAGCGACTCCGCAAGTCCACCTGGGACACCCCCCGCTTCATCCAGGGCTACGACCTCACCCTCGACGACCGCCTGATACTCCCGCGGGGCCTGCGGCACACCATCGCCACCATCGTCGAACACGCCGGGTCGCGACTGGCCGTCACGGACGCACGAAACTCCGGGACCGAGATCGACACCGCGTTCACCGCCGAACTCACCAGCAAACAGGCCAACGCGGTCGGCGCGCTTCTCGCCCACGACGACGGAATCCTGGTCGCCCCTCCGGGCTCCGGCAAGACCGTCATGGCCTGCGCCGTGATCGCCGAACGCAACACCTCCACCCTGGTCCTCGTCGACCGCAAAGCTCTCGCCGACCAGTGGCGCCTCCGCATCGAGCAGTTCCTCGGAATCAAGTCCGGCCAACTCGGCGGCGGCCGACGCAAGCTCACCGGCACGGTGGACATCGCGCTGCTGCCCTCCCTCGCCCGGCGCGACGACGTCTCGACCCTGACCCAGGGGTACGGGCACGTCATCGTCGACGAATGCCACCACCTCGGCGCCGCAGCCTACGAGCACTCGGTCAAACGGATCGCCGCGCAGTTCTGGCTCGGCCTGACCGCCACCCCCACCCGACGCGACGGCCTCGGCCAACTCGTCACCTGGCAACTCGGACCCGTCCGCCACACCCTGACCGAGGAGGAACAAGGCACCCTCGCGGCCGCGATGCACACCGAAGCCGGACCCCGTCGAGCGCTGCACATCCACGAAACCACCTTCCAACCCGGCGACGTCGACCTGGACGCGCCCGGCGCACTCGCCGAGGTGCACCGAAGGCTGGCCCTCGACGAGCCCCGCAACACCCAGATCGCCGAAGATGTCGCCGCGGCCCTGGCGCGCGGCCGCAACTGTCTCGTGCTGACCCGACGGGTCGCCCAGGTCGAGGCCCTCAACGCTCTGCTCGCCGCACGCGGACATCAGCCGCTCGTGCTCCAGGGCGCGATGAGCACCCGCGAACGGCGGACCGTCGTTGACCGGCTCGACGGCGCCAAGGCCGGTGACGGCCTGCTCGCCATCGGTACCACACCGTTCATCGGTGAAGGCTTCGACGCCCCCGCGCTCGACACGCTCTTCCTCGCCGGCCCGATCTCCTACGACGGCCTACTCGTCCAGTGCGCCGGCCGCGTCATCCGCGCCGCGCCCGGCAAGGACCTCGCCGAGGTCCACGACTACCACGACCCGGCCACTCCCATCCTCGCCGCCTCACTCCCACGCCGTATGCCCGGATACCGGACACTCGGTTTCACCCGAACATGAACGCAGCGCACAGGGGGTCTGCCGTGCCCCACGGAGGAGTCAACGCGTGGGACACTGGCACGGTGGTGAGCGTCCTGGAGCGTGAGGTCTTCTCGGAGGCGGAGGCTGCCCGGCTGCTGCGGGTGGCGCAGTCGACGCTGCACTACTGGCTGGAGGGCGACGAGCGTAAGGGGCGCCGCCACAAGCCCGTGCTACGCACGGAGCCGCGCGGCGGCCGTTCGGTCACCTGGGCCGAGTTCGTCGAGGCCGGACTGTTGCGGGAATACCGACGCACCCACCGGGTGCCGATGGTCGAGTTGCGGGCATTCATCGACCTGCTCCGCGAACAGTTCGGGGTGCCCTACCCACTCGCCGACCGCCGGCCCTACGTCGCCGGCAAGAAACTAGTGCTGGAAGCGCAGGCCGAGGCCGGCCTTGACCCGGAATACTGTCTCGTGGCTGCGGTCGGGAACCAGTTGCTGCTCACTCCTCCGTCGGCGGCGTTCGTCGAGCGGGTCACCTGGGACGGCGATGTCGCCGCCGGCTGGCGACCGGACCCCAACCCTCAGTCACCGGTGCGTATCCTCCCTGATGTCCGGTTCGGTCGGCCGTCGATCAAGGGGATCAGCACTGAGGTGCTCTGGGAGCAGGACGAAGCAGGGCTGGACGTCGAGGAGATCGCCGAGACGTACCAACTCGACGTGCCTGACGTGCGGTGGGCGCTGGCGTACGAGAACTCCCAACGCGCGGCGTGAGCAGGATCAAGCCTGCCGAGGTCCGGTTCTACATCGATGCCGACCTCCTCGGCCTAGCGCGCGTCCTCGCCGGACTCCGCTCCGACATCGCGTACCCCGGCGACCCCGGCACGGTCATCCACAAACGCCAACGCCCTGCGTGCCCCATCGCCTCGCCCGCAGTGAAGGACTCGGAGTGGATCCCTGAGGTCGCGGGCCGCGGCTGGCTGATCATCACGCGGGACCGCCACATCCAGGAGCACCGACTGGAAATAGCCGCCGTGCGAGAGCACCGGGCCAAGATGCTTGCCCTTACAGCCGCTGACGCGGGGAGCGTCTTCGGCCAGTTGGAGGTCGTGATGAGCCGCTGGCGCGATATCGAGCGCTGTCTCGCCGAGCCGCCACCCTCCATCTACGCTGCCACCCGAACCGCAATGCGGCAGATCCCGCTGACCTGACGCGGTCGTGAACTGATCATCTGGTTCACATGCCAACCGTCGCGGCCGCGACTTGAATGGCGGTGTGCAGGTCAAGAAGGACGGGCGGGACTGGCGCGTCGGCGCGACCTCCGACGTGGGCTGGATCGCCGGTCACACCACGGCCGGCGTCTCGATCACCACCGCCGTCCCGCCGGTCTTCGACGCCTACGCAACCACGTACCAGGCCGATGACATCACCGCCGCCGCCTACGAGCAGGCCCTGATCGAGGACCTCATCACGCACACTCCGGACCAGCCGTGGTGGCTGGCATACCTCGACACTGGCACCCACGACGTCGTCTTCCCGCACGCTCCGAGGGTGTTCCTCTACTGGAACTGGCCGTACGTGCTGGTCGAGGCCGGCCCCGAGCAAGCCCTCACCTGGCGCACCGGTGGGCACATCCGCCACGCTCACGGCGCGCTACCCGACCTGTTCTTCCCGGCCGACCGGTCATGGCTGGTCTCTGCCCTCTGGGACGACACCTGGACCTGCCTCGGCGGCCCGGAACAACTGATCCACACCCTCGAACGTGACCCCGTGGCCAACGCCCGCCGGGTCCGACTCGACGAAGACGCGCTGCCACCGGGGCTGACCCGCGAGTGAGACCCAACGCCCAGCCCGGTTGCGCCACCCTCTCTGCCTTATCGCACCAACCATCTGCCGAAGCCGCACGTGTCGCCGCGAGGGGCCGACACGCCGGCAGTCGTCTAAATGCAGGCGAGCTGTATATAAAGATGGTCTATAGTGCTGACCATGGCGATGCAGGAACCGACGTTCTTCATCCTGACCGCGCTGGTGCGCGCCACCCCGCTGCACGGCTACGGGATCATCCAGGCCGTCGACCGGCTGTCGGACGGGCGGGTCAAGCTCAAGGCCGGGACGCTGTACGCGGCGCTGGACCGACTCAGCACGGAGGGCCTGATCGCCGTCGACCGGGAAGAGGCCGTGGGTGGCAGGCTGCGCCGCTACTACGTGCTGTCCGACGACGGCCGGGCGGCGCTCGAAGCCGCGGTGGCACGGCTTGAGTCGAACGCCCAGGTGGCCACGTCCCGGCTGCGCGAGGCGTTCGGCTTCACCAGGGGAGTCCGGCATGCCTGACCTGGAGCGCTCCTACCGCCGTCTGCTCTGGGCGTACCCCGGCTTCTACCGACGCGAACGCGGACCTGAAATCCTCACCACCCTGCTCGACGCCGCCGAGCCGGGGCAGGTCCGGCCATCGCGCGGTGAGGCGGCCCACCTGTTGGTGAACGGTCTGCGGTACCGGTTCGTGCCGCCCACCTGGATCGGCCGGCTCGCGACCGGCCTCGTTGCGATCTGGGCGGCCGTGGTGCTCAGCGGGGCCGGCGCCCTGGCCGTCTGGGCGCTCGCCAACCCCGAAGAACCCGACCTCGCCGCCTTCAGCGACGAGTTGGTCGGCCGCCCGGCCTCGTCCGCCTACGAACTCCCGGGCGGCAACCTCCTCGACATGGCCTACGCCTACCGCACGTACGGCGAGTTCCAGGATTTCGCGATGGAGGGCTGGGACGGCGGGCGACCAGCGCCGATGGGCCAGAGCCGGGTCTACGAGCAGGTCACCGACACACCGACGGTCCTGGCCGATGCCCACCAGCTTTTGACGAGCGCGGGCTGGCGCACCGGCGCCCTGAGCCAGGGTGGCGCCGACAGTCAGGCCGACGTGAACAGCGCGCACGGAGTCTTCTGGGCCTCCCGAGACGGGGTGCTGTTGCGCGTGTCCGGATACGACAACCAGACCGGCGTCACGGTCGGCGCCTACCCGATCGAGCCCAGCAGCGTGCTCGCCGGCGCGATCACCGGGTTTGTCGTCGGGCTGATCGTGGTGTGGCAGGCGATGACCTGGATGGCTCACCGGGTCGCCCGAACCGCACGGCAGGCACGGTGGCTGATCCTGCTGCTCGGCCTACCGACTCTCCTCGCCGGCGGGGTGAACACCCTGGACAACGTGCTGAGCATGCTCCCGGACCCGGGCAGCGCCAACGTGCTGTTCGCCGCCGACTACATGTACCCGCTGGCCAACCAGATCGCCGACCCACTGGCAGCCACCGTCATCGCGCTCGCGCTGACCGGCATCCTCAGCGTGCTCGCTGTGGCAGCCCGAATCGGCCAGCTTCGACCCACGAGCCCAGCAGCGTCGACCGGTGAAGTCACCGAAGGCTGAGCCGAACTTCCCGCTGCCCAACCGTCCAAACCCCGGTTCGGGTTCGGCCAAGATCTGGCGGGCGACCGAGTTGGTTGAGCTTGGCGCGTGGCCCTTCGGTGTCCTCGGCGGCGGCTTCAGCAGCCACAGCCGGCCCCGAGGCCGGCCGGTGATGCCCGCGTCAGCCAGGAGAGCATCGTTATCGTTCTCGACCTCGTTGCGGGACTCCCAGCTTGACCGCACGGTCTGCTCCCGCAGCACCTCGTACGTCTTCGGGTCCAGCTCAGTCCAGGTCTCGTAGCGGGTCGCCCGGTCCGGCACCCAGGTACGCAGCTGCGGAGGCCACACCGCGGGAAGAAAGACCAGCATCGGAGCGTCCGGAGCCAACTGCCAGCCCCGCGCAGCCAGTTTGCGTACCTCCGGCAACTGCTCCGGTGTCAGGCCATCCGCGTCCGTGTCGGCGACCCTGGCCGCAGCGGGATCAGGCGGCTGCTCGATGCCCAGGTATACCCGGTGTCCATCATCGCAGCGTACGGCCGCGCCTGGCGCCACCACGGTCAACACCCGATCTGACCAGGCCCGCAACGGCGACGGGCCTGCGTCCGTACGGCGGCGGGAACCTCGGCGGTCGAGTCCTGGCGGTTCAGACGCCGTGCTGGCGCAGGTGGGGCACACCATCAGCGTCTCGGAAGGTAGCGGCGGCCAGCCGAGGCGCGGGCCCCGCCGTGCACGTATCCCACCGCACCGACGGCGAAGATCGTGGCAGCGGTCAACCAGGATGTCGCCGTGGTGGAGGGCTGGATCGGCCAGGCCCAAGCCGCGACGACGGCACCGGTCTGGCGTGGCGCGGCGGCGTAGACGGCGCACACGTAGACGAAGGCGGGCAGCCACGCCAGCCGCGCGCCGAGCAGCACTGCGCCGCCAACGACCAATCCGATACAACCGAGAGCATTGCGCACCAGTGCATGGGCACCAAATGTGTGGGACTCCCGCAGCCCGGCCAGGCTGAGCGCCATGGCGGTGACGAAGACGGTGACGAGAAGGTGTCCGGCTCGCCAGGCCCGCCACGGCAGGGGCGTGCTGTGCTCGAGGTCCTCGTCGGCGCCGGCGAGGGTGGGCCCGAGCAGGAGTGCGGCCAGCAGCGGTGCGAGTGCGACCACGGGGACGCGGGCGGCTGGTCCGTCGAAGTAGGGCCTGCTGTCGAGCCAGGTTCCGGCGGCCCAGGCCAGGAGCGTGATGACGCCGACACCGACCACGAACATGGACGCGCCCCGGGAGCGCAGGTGCAGCGTGAGCAGGCGGCTGGTCACTGCTGCTCGCCGAGGCGAATCAGTGCCGAGGTGTCACATCGGTGGGCGGCGTCGAGGTAAGTGGCGAACCAGGTGAGCTGCGCTGGCTCTGGTAATGCGCGGAGTCTGGTGAGGGGCATGTCGTCGGGGGTCGCTGCCTCGTTGAGCATCCAGTCGGTGGCCAGGGTGTCGGTGCGGTAGACCCGCTGGTCGATGCTGCGTGTCCCGGACGGGTCCTCGCATCTGGCCCGGGTCACCTGCCGGAAGTCCGCCCGCAGGCTCTTTCGGCTGGTCAGGCCGCCCAGCGCGGTGGACTGGTAGTCGAGGTTGAGCCAGACCGTGTCGTAGTCCCGTTCGATGGACTGGCCAGCCGGCTGGGCGGCCTGGTCGGCGGCCCGTCGGGGCGCTCCGGGTATCCCGTCGAGACGGGCCAAAATCGGCTGCGCAACCTTGGTGACGTCGTCGATCAGGAAGGCGTTGATCCGGGAGAGGCATACCTGTGGGCCGCTGCTCGTGCACACCAACGTCACGGCGGCAGGGTCGGCCGGGAGGCGGTAGGTGCCCGGTTCGGTGATGATCGGCACCGCGACGGTGACGGCGAGTCCGCCGGCCAGCAGGGCTGCTCGCCGCCGCCGCGCGGCGGCGGCGAGCAGCAGGACCGTCAGGGCCACCAGCCAGGCTGCCTGCAACACGCTGACCCGGTCGGGAACGAGTGAATACACCGCCCAGCCGCCGTAGACCGGAGACAGCCACGCAGCGCACGCACCGTTCCAGTAGACGACGATGGCCAGGCCCAGGTAGGTGGCGAGGCCGGCGATCGGGGCCGCCACCCGCAGCGGAACGAGCCGGCCCACGAGGACGCCAACCGCGCCGGCGGCGGCCAGGGCGAGGACACCGACGGCCATCGTCCACCACCAGCCCCCGCCGGTGTAGGTCGCAACCCGGGCGACCAGCACCGCCGCCCCGGCGAACGCCACCAGCAGTCCGGCGACACCGGCAACGGTCACGGCGAGCCAGGCCACCACCAGTGGTTGCCAGCCCGGGCGGGAGGTGGAGGCGATCAGCTCGTCGATGTCGCGCCGCCGTTCCCGCCCGGACTGCCACGCCCCAGCCGCGATCATGAGAGCGCACAGAATCAGCAGCGACACCCGCAGGTAGTTCGCGAGGCCCGCCCACCGGCCGGCCCAGTCGTCCGGGTGCACGGCCAGCATCCACACGCCGGCGCCGAACATCGCCGCAGCGGCGAAAGGCGCCGTACCGCGGCGTAGCTCCACCCTCAGCGCACGCCTCACCGCGGTGCCGTCCGAGCACCGCGCAACACCGCCGTGTAACCGCGTTCGATCGGGGAGTCGCCGCTGTCACCGTCCCCACCGGCGGCCATCAGCTCGTCGGGCAGGCCGGTGAAGACCAGCCGCCCGCCGTCGACCAGGTTCACCCGGGTACACGCCGCCACGACGTCCTCCACCAAGTGCGTGCTGACCAGAACCACGGCATCCAGGCCCAGCTCCCGCAGCAGCGCCCGGAACTGCACCCGCTGCTCCGGGTCCAGACCGGCGGTCGGCTCGTCCAACAGCAGCAGCCGCGGGTCGTTCACGATGGCCTGGGCGATGCCGGCGCGGCGCAGCATCCCGCCGGAGAGGTGCTTCATCCGGTCGTCGGCGCGCTCCAGCAGGCCGACCCGCTCGATCGCCTGGTCCACCGCCAGCGGAATCCGCGCCGGTGGCATCTCCTTCAGCCAGGCGAAGTACTCGACGAACTCCCGGACGGTGAAGCGCGGGTAGAACCCGAACGCCTGGGGCAGGTAGCCCAGCTGGCGGCGCGCCTGCCGCAACGCCGCGGGGTCGCCGATGTGGTGGCCCAGCAGTCGGACCTCACCCCGGTCGGGGCGCAGCACCGTGGCCAGGACCCGCATCAGGGTGGTCTTGCCGGCGCCGTTCGGGCCGAGCAACCCGTGCACCCCCACCCCGAGATCGAGGTCCAGGTCGTCGAAGACGATCCGCTTGCCGTAGCTGACCCGCAGGCCGTCGACGCTCACCGTCGTCATGCCGGTTGCCTTCCCACCCGTTCCCGACGCACATACACCACCACCGCGGCCACCGCCGTGACGACCAGCCAACCCGGACCGCTCGACACCAGAACCGCCAGACCGCCGACCGGCGGCGCCAGCACCACCACCGCCCACGCCCCCGCCACCACCAGCGCGGCGTACGCGGGCTCGACCAACGAGCCGAGCGCCAACGTCAGGGCGGTCAACGCGACGCAGGGAAGCAGCCACCACCCCGGCGTACCGATGCGCGTCACCGCGCCGGCCAGGACCGCGACGGGCGCCGCGACCGCGAGGACCGCCAGCGTGCGCCACAGCACGATCCGCAGGCCACCCTGCGGTGTTCCCGCGATCAGCTCGTGCAGCGGATCGGTCCGCGGCCCGTACGACAGGGCCGTACCGACCGCAGGCAGCGCCGGCGCGACCAACAAGAGCAACCACGGCGGGACCACCGTCGGGCTGACCGCCAACCCCGCGGTGAGCACCCCGGTGACCGCCACCGACAGCAACCACGCCGCCCGCGCCGCAGGCCCCGCACCCACCAACACCCTGACCCGCCGCCAGCCCGTCGCCCGCCGCACCCGCCCCTGCCGCGGCAACCGGCCGCCCAGCGACACCGCGACCGCCTCCACCACCGAAGCCGTCGACGCGTCCATTGCGATGCTCGTCCGGCAGACCACACAGCGGTCGAGGTGCGCCTCCACCGACCACGCGTCCGTGCTTCCTTGGTCCGTACGAGGTCGTGGGTTAGTCGGACGCGGGCAGCCGCGTTATGGGCCCTTCACTGTTGCTGCGAGCACGCGAGTTAGATTCACCCGTTCTGTGGCTGCCGCGGGCGATCTCCCCCCTTTTGGTTGGTGCTGGTCGGGAGGTGTCAGTGCTGGAACAGGCCCAGGACGAGGAAGAGATCATCACGCATGTCGCGGGGTTGGACATCGGTAAGGCGTCGCTGGTGTGCTGCGCACGGGTGCCGGACGAGGCGCGTCCGGGACGGCGGCTGCAGGAGGTGCGGACCTACGCCACGATGACCCGCTCGCTGATCGGGCTGGCTGACCGGCTGACCGTGCTGGGGGTGACCCGGGTGGTGATGGAGGCCACCAGCGACTACTGGAAGCCGGTGTTCTACTTGCTCGAAGCGCACGGGTTCGAGGTGTGGCTGGTCAACGCCCGCGACGTCAAGCATCTACCGGGCCGGCCGAAGACCGACAAGCTGGACGCGGTGTGGTTGTGCAAGGTCGCCGAACGGCAGATGATCCGGTCGAGTTTCGTACCGCCGTCACCGATCCGGATGCTGCGGGATCTGACCCGCTACCGGGTTGATCTGATCGCCGAGGCCGGCGCGGAACGCAACCGGGCGGAGAAGCTGCTCGAAGACGCGCAGATCAAGCTGTCGGTCGTGGTCAGCGACCTGTTCGGCGCGTCCGGGCGGGCGATGATGGCCGCGCTGATCGCCGGTCAGCGTGACCCTCATACGTTGGCTGAGCTGGCCCGATCCAGCCTGCGGCGCAAGATCCCCGCGTTGCAGGAGGCCCTCACCGGTCATTTCACCGATCATCACGCGTTCCTACTGGGCAAGATGATCGCCCGGGTCGAAGCGATCGAGGCTGACATCCGCGACGTCGACTCCCGGATCGAGGCGCAACTGGCCCCTTTCGCTCCCGCGGCGGCCCGGCTGCTTGAGATCCCCGGGGTCGGCCCAGCCGCCGCTGCCGCGATCATCGCCGAAATCGGCGTGGACATGACCCGCTTCCCGACGTCGGCCCACTTGGCTGGCTGGGCCAAGTTCGCCCCTGGTGTCAAGGAGTCAGCCGGACGCCGCAAGGGCAACGGATCAACCGGTCACGGCAACCGCTACCTCGCCCGCGTCCTGGGCCAGATCGCAGTTTCCGCCGCCCGCACCAGCACGTTCCTCGGCGAGCGATATCGGCGCATCGCCCGACGACGCGGCGCCAAACGCGCGATCGTCGCGGCCGGCCGCTCAGTCCTGACCATCATCTGGCACCTGTTGTCCAACCCCGAAACCCGCTTTCACGACCTCGGCGCCGACTTCTACCTCAGCCGCACCGACACCGAACGCCGCAAACGCAACCACATCCACCAACTCGAAGCCCTCGGCTACCGCGTCACCCTCGACCTCGCCGCATAACCACCGCTCCACCACGACCCATCCCACGCCGCTTCGCGACGCGGGATGCTGCCGCGCGTCTGGTCACGATAGATTTTCGAGTTAGGAAACCGATGCTCTATCCCCTGAGCTACGAGGGCGCGAGTCGTCAGTCTAGCGACCTGCGCGTTGACCCGGCGTGGCAGGGAGTGGCCCACGCTGACCTGCGTTGTCCCGGTCGACTGGGCCCGGTGATGACCACACGGAGCGCACCAGCGGCCGGTGACCCCTCCACGGAGAACCAGCTCCACGTCAGTTCCGTGCTGGCCGAGTCCTGCAGACCTGGCCATGGGCCGATACACAACCCCTGCTCGATGCGGGACAGCCGAAGAAACTGCAGCTCCCTCGGCAGATGGAAGTCGCGGCGGCCCTCGCCGGCCTGCCCGGCGGCGACGCGGATCGTCGCCCTGGCGGGGCCGGCCGACTCACCGCCCGCCGACGACCTCACACGAGAACGGGCCGGGCCACTCCTGCCCCCCGGCACACGCTACTGCTGGCCGTTCTGCCGAAGGGCTTCCTCGAGTTGGTCTTCCAAGATGATGATCCGGCAGGCCGCCTCCAGGGCGGTGCCCTGGTCGACCATCTCGCGGGCCCGGGCGGCCAGGCGCAACTGGTACCGCGAGTAGCGGCGGTGCCCGCCGCTGGAGCGGTGCGGGTCGATCAATTTGGCCTCGTCCAGGCGTCGCAGGAAGTCCTGCGAGGTGCCGAGCATCTCCGCGGCCTGGCCGATGGTGTAGGCGGGGTAGTCCTCGTCGCCGAACATGTCATCGGGGTTTTGCCCCATGTCACCTCCACGTCGAGGGCCCCGGCGCTTACGCGCCGGGGCCCAGGGTTACGGGTCAGAACACCATCTGCCGACCGGAACGTCGGCTTCTCGTATCCGCACCAGCCGTCATTGACGGCTTCGGGTGCGAGGATCGCATATGCGTGACCGGAGACCACCTCTCGTTCGATGGAAACTGCGGTGTCCGCCAGGCCCGACAAGACGGCCAACGGCGGGCGATCCAACGGTGTATGGCCCTCCCTTTCCTCTGCTACTTCTTTCCCTTACTGACGTACGGTCCGCCGGCTTTGGAACCCACGCGACTTCATGGCTCCTACACGGCGAACATCAGCTGGAGCCCCGAAAAAGCCCTGGCCCCACCTGCACCCGGCGCGTGTCACGCCGGAACTGACCTACTAGCGGGAGGAACGGTTGTTGTCGTTCCCTTCCCTCGCCGCCCGTCGTGACCTCACGGCCGGACGGCCCGTCTGCGTCTTGACGGATCTTTCCTCTCGACTCGAAGAAGAGTATGCCATACCGCAGAAGATATCTAGTGGGTTCGGCCTAGATTCTCTGGCAGCCGGGCATCAGGGTAACCGGCCTGTCGAGTGAGCATGGCGAGAGCCGTGGCGGACGACGACCCGACGCCGGTGCCACGTACCCGGCCAACGAAACCGCCGCACGCTCGACGGCGGACTCGGGCCGGCAGCGCCGGTCGCGCGCGCCGCCCACGGCGCGGCAGTCGCGTTATGGGCGGGTCGACGTCTGGCGAGCCGATCGCGGCTCACGGGAGCCGACATCGTCCAGGTGGCGCAGTGCCTCCGCCCAGGAGCGACCCAGGGTGGTTTCGTGGTAGTCCAGGTCGTGCTCGGCGCAGAACCGCCGGATCAACGGCTGGGCATGACGCAGGTTGGGGCACGGCATGCTCGGGAACAGGTGGTGTTCGATCTGGTAGTTCAGGCCACCGAGCGCGGTGTCGACGAACTTCCCGCCACGCACGTTGCGGGAGGTGAGGACCTGCCGCCGCAGATAGTCGAGGTCGTCCTCGGCGCCGAGGATCGGCATGCCCTTGTGGTTGGGGGCGAACGAGCAGCCGAGATAGAGGCCGAGCACGGCCTGGTTGACCAGGATGAACGTGACGGCCTGCGCCGGACTCAGGACCAGGAACACGGTGGTGAGGTAGCCGCCCAGGTGCAGGGCCAACAGCCCGGCTTCGGCGGGGCGACGCGCCAGGGGGCGCGGCCGGAGGACGGCCCGCACGCTGTTGGCGTGCAGGTGCAGGCCTTCCAGTAGGAGCAGCGGGAAGAACAGGTACGCCTGGTGACGCACGAAGAGTGCGCCGAGGCGACCCCGCCGGCGGGCCTGGCCGGCGGTGAAGGACAGGGCTGCCACGCCGATGTCCGGGTCCTTGCCCTCGGTGTTCGGGTGGGCGTGGTGCCGGTTGTGCTTGTCCACCCACCAGCCGTAGCTGATCCCGGTCAACAGGTTGCCGTGCAGGATGCCGATCAGGTCGTTGGCTCGTCGCGAGCGGGCTATCTGCCGGTGACCGGCGTCGTGGCCGATGAACCCGGCCTGCGCGAAGACCACCGCGAGGGCTACCGCGACGGCGAGCTGCCACCACGATTCGCCCAGGCTGACGAACAGGGCCCACAGTCCGGCGTAGGAGCCGACGACGAGGCCGATCCGTACCGCGTAGTGGCCTCGCCGCCGGTCGAGCAGGCCTGCTGCGCGGACCTGCCGGGACAGGTCGGCGTAGTCGCTGCCCCGCTGGCGTTCGGCACCGATGCTGGTGTCGCTCACGACGGCTTCTCCTGCTGGTAGCGCCCTGACGGTTGGCTCAGCCGCGCCGGCTCGACCAGCCGGTCATGCGGGCCATGAGTTGTTGCAGTTTCTGCCGCGTGCCGGGGTTGGCCGCCTGACGGCGGCCGATCCGCATCAGGTCGCGCCCTCGCCGGCTGTTGACCAGGCCCTTGATCCGTTGGCTCATCGATCCCGACGTCACGGTGGCTCCCCTCCCGGCCGGCCTGCTCGCTGGCGGGCCTACGCCTGTCCCCCTCAGTCTCGGCAATCGCCGAGCCCCGTCGGGGCGAAACGGGCGCATTGCGCCCGAGCGCCATCGGGAGGCGTACGACGATGCCTGGAGCCGGCGCGCTCGACCGCGGGACCGGTCCGGGCGGAGCGGCCGTCACGGGGACGGCGCGTCGACGAGGTCGGCCGGATCGACCCGCAGGGTGGCGAACAACCCGACGTGCTCCTCGGGGTTCACCCGCTCCGGTAGCTCACGCTCGACCCAGTCGGCCCTGACCTGCTGGCCGCGTTCGCGAAGAAGGCTGACGATCCTGTGCCGGGCGATCCTCATCGGGTGCTCCCTGCTAGAGCCGCCCGAAAAGGGCCATGCTCACGAACGGCGGCGACAACTGGCGGCTGGCGGGATCCGGGGCGACGTGCTCACCGTACGCCTCACGGGATGCGACCGCACCAGGACCGAGGGCGGGTGGACCGTCGCCGTGCTGTTCGCGATCGTGCTCCTCCTGCTCCTGATCTTCGTACCGCAGAACGGCCAGCGGGCCGAGGGGCCGACGCGAGGCGTGACTGACCGGCGTCAGCCGAGGGTGGGCGGACCGCGTTCCCGCCCGCTGGGTCCGATACTCACCTAGTGTCGATCGGGGCACGCCAGCCGCGTCCGGGTCGACCGGTTCCGCCCGTCACGGGCCGCTGTCGAGTCCCGCAAGATGCCGGAGTCAGTAGACGGGCACCTGATGACGACCGACCGGGCGGTAGGGCTGACCCGCGCAGACGGTGGGCCACAGCGGGCAACCCTGCTGGAACTGTTTCTCGATCTGGTGTTCGTCGCCGCCCTCGCCCTGACCTCACGATCGTTGGCCCAGCGACTCGACCCGGCCGGGGTCTTCCAGACCGTGGTGCTGCTGATGGCGATCTGGTGGGTCTGGTCCGTCACCGCGCTGGCCACCGACCTCTACCACGGGCAGCGGCCCCCCATCTTCGTCATGACGCTCTGGGTCATGCTCGGAACCATCCTGATGGCCGGCACGCTGCCCGACGCCTTCTCGGACCACGCCCTGGCCTTCGCGGGCGCGTACGTGGCGATCCATCTGGGACGCGGCATCTTCCTGGTCGCCGCGCTGCACGGCCGCATAGCACGACTGCACGCCAGCCGGTTCATCTTCTGGTTCGTCCTGTCCGCCGCGCCGTGGCTCGCCGGCGCTCTCGTGGCAGGCACGGCACGAGGCGTGCTGTGGACCGCGGCGCTCGCCGTCGACTACGGGTCGGCCTGGCTCCGCTACCCCACTCCTGGGCTCGGGAAGGTACCCGCATCCCAGTACCGGGTGGCGGCCGACCATCTGGCGGAGCGCTACCAGCAGTTCTTCACTCTCGCCCTCGGTGACCTCATCCTCGTCACCACCCTGACCTACGCCGACCACGACATGACAGCCGGCCGGACAGGGGTGCTCCTGGTCGCGTTCGCCGCCACCGTGCTGCTGTGGCAGATCTACGTCCACCGCGCCGGGTCCCTGCTGCAGGCCACCATCGAGTCCGCGAGGGACCCGGGTGGATTCGTGCGGTCCGCGCCGTACACCCACCTGGTGATGGTGGCCGGCGTGGTCGCCGCCTCCGCCGGCTTCGAGATCGCCATCGTCCACCCCGCCGAGCCGACCACGCCCTGGCTGGCCGGCGTCATGCTCGGCGGACCCGCGTTGTTCCTGGTCGGTCGGGCCCGGTTCGAGTACGAGGTGTTCAGCCGGGTGTCGGCGTCCCGCCTGGTCGCGCTGCTCGTACTGGCCGTCGCGGCACCGCTTCTCCTGCACGCGCCCGCACTGGTGGCCGGGCTCACCGTCACCCTCGTCCTGGCCGGGGTCGCCGTTGCGGACGGCATCCGAGCCCGCGGAGGCCTGCCCGAGCAACCGGCCCCGTCCATGTAGCTGACCGACCCGGCTCCGCCGCCACACAGCCGGTCCGGGAGTCGGCTGGCTGGCCTGCCGGCTGCCACGACCGCACTCACAGGGTTACTGTCCGATTGCTGATCGTGATCGCGCTGTTCCGCCCCTACCCTGACGCCGGAAGCCGCCACTTCCCGACCACGGCCCGGAGGCGCGACGGCATGAGCCCCACCAGGCACGCTCCCGACAGGAGCACCGAGGACGAACTCGTCCGGCTGGCGATCCGCGCGGTCGCGCCCGAGGAGGAGCACCTGCTGCCCTTCCTCGAACCCGCCTACCGGCGCCGTCCCGACCGGTGGCGGCGGGACCCGCGGGCGCTGACCCGGGTGGGCGGCGGGGAGGCCGGTGGCGGCGGGTTCGCCGAGGTCGTCGAGCCGGTCCTGCCGTACGTGATGGTGTTGTGCGGCGTCGGCCTCGCGGCGCTGCGCGACGCCGTGCAGGGCGAGGCGACCGACGCGGTCCGGGGTGGCCTGCGGACGCTCGGCCGGCGGTGGCGGTCCCGTCGTCCCCCTGAGTTGGCGGCGGCGCCGGTGCGGCTGCGGCCGGGCCAGTTGCTGCGGATCGAGGAGGCGGTCACCGCGGCGGCCCGCGACCCGGGCTGGCAGCTCACCGAGGACCAGGTCGCCGTCCTGCGGGACGCGGTGCGCGAGGCGTTCGCCGCCCGGTTCGGCACGGACGCCGACGGTGGGTGAGCCGGCGCGGCACACGGGGGCGCCGCACCCGCCGCTCCCCTCGGCCACCCTGGGCCGGTTCGTCGCCGCGGCGACGGCGGTGGTCGGGACCAGCATGTTCGGCTGGCAGATCGTCCTCGTCGATCCGGCCGCCACCCGGGAGCGGGCCGCCTGCCTGGCCGGGTTGCGGGGTCTGCCACCGGCGATCGACGTGCGGGCCGGCACGGTCGACGTCGAGTCGGCGGCTGCCGTGGACCGGTGCCTCGGCACCCTCGACGCGGACGTGCGGCGGCAGCTGCTCACCGGGCTGGCGGTGCTCCTGGCCGTGACCGCGCTGGTCTACCTGGCCGCGCCGTGGGCCGAGCGAACGCTGCGCGGCCTGCGCCGACTGGACCGGGTGCCGGGTACCGAGGCGCTGCGGGCCGACCTGGCCGCGCTGGTACGGGAGGCGGGCCTGCGGCGGGCGCCCACGTTCCTGGTCTCCCGGTCGGCCCGGGTCAGCGGGAACACCTTCGGCACGGTCGCCGGCCGCTATGTCCGGCTCGACCTGGGGCTGGTGCACGCGCACCGCACGGCCCCGGCACGGTTCCGGGCCGTCGTGCTGCACGAACTCGCGCACCTGCGCAACGCGGACGTGGACCTGACCCGGCTCACCGTCGCGCTGGCGTGGGCGTTCCCGCTGGGCGTGATCGTCCCGTTCGCCGGCACCTTCCTCAGCGCGCTCCGGGCGCCGGACCTGGCCCGGGACGTGTGGCGGCTGGCGCTGTTCGCGGTGGTGGTGCAGGTGTCCGCCTGGTCGGTCCTGCGGGCCCGCGAGTTCGCCGCGGACGCCCGCCTCGGCGGCGACGACGTGGCGAGTGCCCGGGCGCTGCTCGGCGTCGAGGGACGGCCCGCCGGGTGGCGGGACCGGCTGGGTGCCCTGTTCCGGTTCCACCCGCTGGCCCGGGCGCGCGCCGACGAGCTGGACCGGCCCCGACGGCTGGTGTCCGCCCGGCCGGTCGAGGCCCTCGGCGCCGGGCTGGCCGCTGGCATCGCGGC